>JAFRMA010000060.1 GCA_017430925.1 Solobacterium sp.
GCTGGCAAAAGACGGAAAACGTATCACCAGACATGAACTGACAAAAGAAGAAGCTCTGGAGATGTTCAAGGATGATCTCTATAAAGTAGATCTGATCAGCCGTATGGATGAATCCGAACAGGTAATATCCTGCTATACCCAGGGTGACTTTACCGATCTCTGCCGTGGTCCTCATGTGGAGAATACAAAGTTACTGCGTAATTTCAAGCTGATCAAACATTCCGGTGCTTACTGGAAAGGGGATAAGAACAACAAGGTCTTACAGAGAATCTACGGTGTTTGTCTGCCTACTGCAGAAGAACTGGAAGCTCACCTGAACGATCTGGAAGAAGCCAAACTCCGTGATCACCGCAGACTTGGCAAAGAACTGCAGATGTTCATGTTCTCGGAAACCGTTGGCTCAGGATTACCGATGTGGCTGCCGAACGGATTTACCACCAGAAGAGTATTAAGTGACTATATCATGGACAAGGAATTAGCCAACGGTTATCAGCACGTAATGACTCCGTCTGTCGTCAGTACAAAACTGTATAAGATTTCCGGTCATCTGGCACACTATAAAGATGATATGTTCCCGATCATGGAAACAGATGGTGATGACTATGTCTTACGTCCGATGAACTGTCCGGAACATATGATCATGTATAAGAGTACTTTACATTCCTACAGAGATCTTCCTATCCGTATTGCCGAGATTGCGAATGACTTCCGCTTTGAAGCAGGCGGAGCCCTGACCGGTATTGAGCGTTCCCGTGCATTTACGCAGAATGATTCACATCTGTTCTGCCGTCCGGACCAGATTGCTCAGGAAATCAAGGCTGTAACGGGAATGATCCTGGAAGTATATAAAGACTTTGGCTTTGAACAGTATTCCTTCCGTCTGTCATTACGTGATCCGCAGAATACAGATAAGTATTTCGGCAATGACGAATTATGGGAAAGAAGTGAATCTGAACTTCGTAAAGTTCTGAATGAAATGGGTGTCAATTACTACGAGGCAGAGGGAGAAGCTGCTTTCTACGGACCAAAGATCGATGTCCAGGTCAGAAGCGCTCTTGGTCATGATGTAACACTTTCCACGATCCAGCTGGACTATCAGCTGCCGGAACGTTTTGAGCTGGAGTATGTTGACAGAGATGGTCAGAAAGCACGTCCTGTGGTTATCCACCGCGCGATTCTCGGTTCTCTCGACCGTTTTGTGGCATTCCTGCTGGAAGAAACGAAGGGTGTACTGCCTCTGTGGCTCTCTCCGACACAGGTTACTGTAATTCCTGTTGCGCCGGAACATCATGGGGATTACGCGGCAGAAGTCGTACAGGAACTCAGACAAATCGGTATGCGTGTTGAACTGGATGACCGTAATGAAAAACTCGGTTATCGTGTCAGAGAAGCCCAGACAAGAAAGATTCCTGTAGAACTGGTTGTCGGTGATCAGGAAGTACAGGGCAGGGGTGTAACACTGCGTCGTTATGGTCAGCGTGCCGAAACAAAGATGTCCCTGGAAGAAGTAAAAGAATTACTGCAGAATGAAGTAAAGAACAGGGTTCATTAATCATTCAGACAAACAGGTTAAGAAGAGTCCTTCACAAGAAGGACTTTTTATATCGCATAAATAAATCGAATATGTGAAAAAAATAATTTGTTGTTGACGGAAGTATGGATTGGTGTAAGAATAGGTGATGCAGAAAGACATACCCTGTATGATTTCTGCAGGAGGAAAGAAACATGAAAAAGTTACTCATTGCGTTAACAAGCCTCGTATTATTTGCGGGGTGTGCGAACAATACAGCACCAGCTGCTACATCTACACCGGAAGTAACACCCGAAGCAACCCAGGAGGCTGCAGCGACACCGGAAACATCTCCGGAAGTGAATACCGGGCTGAAGATCCTGGCCCCGAACGGCGCTCCCGGTCTGGCTGTGATTCCTGCTGTGAAAAACGGTTACGATGTGAATTTCGTTGCCGGTTCTGATCCGCTGCAGGCTGCGTTTGTTGCTCCGGAATCTGAATATGACGTGATCGTTGCGCCTACAAATCTCGGTGTTAAACTCAATACTGTCGGCAATTCATCCTATAAACTTCTGGCAGTTGTTACCTGGGGCAACCTCTATGTCGTAGGTACTTCCGAAGAACAGTTAAGTGACACGAATGCCAAGATTGGTGCCTTTGGTGAAGCAGCGGTACCTGGTCTCGTATTCAAGAAGGTTTATCCCGATATCAATGCCATGTGGTTTAATGCTGTAACAGATGCTCAGCAGAATCTGTTATCCGGTAACGTGGATGCTGCATTACTTGCGGAACCGGCTGCTACAGCGACAATCGCCAAGGCTAAGGAAAACAACAAGGAATTCAAGATCATCGGCAATCTCCAGTCAGAGTGGGGTGAAGGCGGATATCCGCAGGCTGCTCTGTTTGTCAAGGAAGATGCGTATGCGGCTGATCCTGCATCCTATGACGCACTTGTTACTTTGATGGCAGACTATACTTCTGCGGTTAAAGCAGATGATACAGCTGCATTGGAAGCGGATATTGATGAGATCGGAGCTGAGACACTGGGTGTTCCCAACAGCAAGATCGTCGGAAAGACATGGCCGAGAATGAATATCCGTGTTGTCAAGGGCAGCGAAGTTGTCAATGCCATTGAAGAATTCTGCGGTATCTTCAACATCCAGAACAGTGCTGATGCGGTTCTGAAATAGCAGAAATATAACATTTCCTGGAGACAGGAAATGTTTTTTTATCCCTTGAAGATGAAAAGAGTTTCACTTTATTAATATAAAAAAAATGATATAATTCTTGTGAAAGGATGCACAGATGAAAAAAGAGCACTTGATATCCCTGATCGTGATGATTGCTCTTTGGCAGCTTGGGGCCGATTTGGTACAGCGTTCTGTACTTCTTCCGTACCCGGTTGAAGTTGTGTATTCTTTACTTGCGTTATTGGAGAGTAAAAGTACATATGTTTCTGTCGGATATACGGTACTACGTGTATTCAAGGGGTTTGTGCTTTCTCTGCTTACAGCCTTGGTCTGCAGTATTATTTCCGATGAGTCGGAAATCTTCCGCAGGTTATTCGCACCTGTAAGTATTCTGGCCAATACGATTCCGAATATCAGTTATATGATACTCGCGTTGATCTGGCTGGGATCTGAAGGTGCCGTTTCTGCTGTCAGTTTCTTTATTCTGTTTCCGATCTTCTATAACGGGTTTGCCAACAGCCTGTCGCAGGAAGATCTGCGTCTGAAAGATGTACTGAAGATTTATCCGGACAGTATGTTGGAGAAACTGCGGTGCCGCACATTACCGTTATTAGGCTATGAGATTCTGGCGACCGGCCGTACAGCTGCGTCCATGGGTCTGAAAGTCGGCGTGATGGCGGAGATCCTCGGAGCAGTCAGAAAAGGTATCGGGCGGGAACTCTATTATGCGCATGTGAACCTGGATACGGCGCGTGTATTGGCGTGGACGCTGGTCATTGTGTGTGTATCCGTCATATTTAATATCTTATTTACATTTTTGATTCGATTGAGAGATAAGGAGGAAAAAGCATGGAGAAGCTAAATGGGGTCGCTCTCAAAAAAATTGATGACATCGTCGAACAGCATAAGAATGAACCAGGTCCGGTTATTGTCATGCTTCATGAAGTACAGGATGAACTTGGTTACATTCCGTTCGAAGCGATGACAAAGATTGCCGCTGCTACGGGTGTAAGTCCTGCGGAAGTCTTTGGTGTAGTCAATTTCTATGCCCAGTTCACGACAGTTCCCAAGGGAAAACACGTCATCAACGTATGCCTTGGCACAGCTTGCTATGTCAAGGGTTCACAGTCACTGATTGAAGCTGTATCCGATCTGCTCGGTGTAGAGATCAACGGTACAAGTGAAGATGGTTTGTTCTCTCTTGATGCGACAAGATGTCTTGGTGCCTGCGGTCTTGCTCCGGTATGTGTCATTGACGGCCGTACCATCGGTGCTTGCACAAAAGAAAAGCTTGCACGTGAGATCAAACTGATCCAGGATCAGGAACACTCTGCACAAGCATAATGTTAGCTAAGGATATCGTTCAGGCAATACAGGCAGAACCATTGTCAATCTGGAACAATAATCTTCTGAACAAAGATTATTCCATGGCTTTTGCGAGTGACCTGATGTCTGACGCGCTGGCAATGATCCAGAATTATCCTGAGTCTACGATTCTTATCACCGGTCTGTGTAATTCACAGGTTCTCCGGACCGCGGAAATGCTGGATATCGAAATGATCATCTTCGTACGCGGAAAGAAACTACCGGAAGAGAGTCTGGAGATTGCCGCAGAAATGGGATTCAATATCTTTACCACAGAATACACAATGTATGAAACCTGTGGAATCCTGTTTGGGAAAGGATTGGGTGGTATCCGTGGCAGTCATACTTCATGAGGAATTCAAGGTAGAACGCAATGATTATTCCAATGCCGGAAAGATCAGCAGCCGTGTAAAGGACTATCTGAAACAGATTGGTGTAAATCCCAAGACACTGCGAAGGATCGCTGTCGCTTGTTATGAAGCAGAGATCAACCTCGTGATACATTCTGACGGCGGTATGGTGTACATGGATGTCATGGATGATGGTTCCATACGACTGACCTTTGAGGATGTCGGTCCCGGTATACCGGATCTTGAAAAAGCGTTGACACCGGGATTCAGTACGGCCAGTAACGAAGCCAGAAATCTGGGCTTTGGGGCTGGTATGGGACTTCCCAACATTAAACGTGTATCGGATGGATTCGATATCACTTCCAGTCCGGAGGGGACGACACTGAAACTGTCGTTTACTGACAGAAATGAATAAACGGTCGGTTGTTTCCTATACACTGGATCAGTGTGTGAAGTGTCTGAAATGTGTCAAGGCATGTCCGTCATCTGCTCTCAGCATGATCGACAACCGCATCATCGTCAGTGATGAACGTTGTCTGAACTGCGGCAAATGCATCAGTGCCTGCCACAATAAAGGTCTTCTCGCACCCGGAAGTACACTCAGCGATATCGACAATTACGACTATACCGTATGCATGGTACCAAGCGCGCTTACCAGCAACTGCGCATCCAAGGCTGAGGCGGAACAACTCTTCCATGCCATTAAACTTCTCGGTTTTGATGAAGTTGTGGATATCAGTGCTGTAGAAGGCGCGGTAATGAACGAGAATTACAGGCTGGCGGATGAATTATCGAGTACATCGGTCATTGCGTCGTTCTGTCCTGTAATCAATCGTCTGATCGAATATAACTATCCGATGCTTCTGAATCATCTTGCTCCGCTGAATTATCCCAGTGAGATTGCTGCCAAGATGATCCGTGAACGCTTAAAAGATCACGGAAAAGTAGGGATATTCAATCTCTGCGAATGTGAAGCCAGACTGGAACTTGCCAAGTATCCTTACGGCAATGATCAGTTTGAGACCGATCACGCATTGGCAACGGTGGATATTCTGCCGGATATTCAGAGAAATATGGAAACAGGTTCCCAGCCTCTCTCTTTATCCAGAAGGGGCCTGCAGTCCTGTAATCCTGCTTTGATGAAACAGAGACCGGATTATCTGATTGCGGATGGGTTTGACAAATCCATCAGTATACTGGACCTTGCGGAATTCGATCTGCTGAAGTCCTTCAAGTTATTGTATCTGTTCCCGTGCTTTAACGGATGTGTGGGCGGACACCTGTTGTTCGGCAACAGTTATCTTGCCCGGAACAACATTCATGAACTCGTGGATCTGCACAACGATAACGAGATTGAAATACCGTTTGAATACCTGTATACGGAAGAAACCGCAATCACCAAAGAAGAAAAAACTTCCTTTATTGAAAAAGTCAATTTCTTCAATAAAGTAAATGAACAGCTTGAATTACTGCCCGGATATGACTGCAGCGCCTGCGGAATGCAGACATGCCGTATCATGGCAGAAGAAATTGTGAAAGGTAACCGGCAGCTGATTGACTGCCGTATCCTGGCTGCGATCAAGGAGGATCCACATGAACATAAAAAATCTGATTGAACAGACCGGATGGAAACTGGCAACGGAGAAAGCAGATCTCAATACAGAGATTGAAGGAGTATACTGCGGTGACCTGCTGAGCTGGGTCATGGGAAACGGTGAACCCGGACAAGCCTGGATCACTGTACAGGTACACATGAACATCGTTGCGGTTGCCAAGCTGCGTGAATTCTCCTGTATCCTGATCGCGGATAACGCGAATCTCACACCGGAGATCATAGATCGTGCCGAAGGAGAAGAAATCGCTATTATTGAAACAGGAATACCTGTATTTGAATCCGCAAGAAAACTGATTGAACTAGGTGTGTAATGTATTACGACCTGCATATGCATAGTTGTCTGTCACCATGTGCCGAGAATGAGATGACACCGAATAATATCTGTAACATGGCATTGATCAAAGGATTGGATCTGATCGCCGTAACAGATCATAACTCGGTGAAACAGCTTCCAGCATTTGCCCTGGCAGCGAAAACCATCGGGATCCGGGCATTATACGGATGTGAGATACAGACGATTGAAGAAGTTCATGTCCTGGGATTATTCGCTGTACTTGAACAAGCGATGAAACTTCAGGAATGGATCGATCTTCATATGCCGGATATTCCCAACCAGACAGATTACTTCGGTGATCAGTGGATATGCAATGCGCAGGATGAAATGCTGGAACAGGAACCAAGATTATTGCTTGTATCACTGGATGTCAGCCTGGAAGAAACCGTGGAAAAGATCCATGAACTAGGCGGAAGAGTGATCCTGGCACATGTTCTTGACAGGGAAAACAGTGTAACCAATCAATTGGGGTTTATCCCGATGGACCTGGCTTACGACGGTCTGGAAATTAAAACTCCGGAACAGAAGCAGAGGGTCCTGGATACTCATCCATGGATCAAAGAAGATAGTACATACTGGTTCATTGATTCGGATGCGCATCGTCTGATCGATATCTCCGAACCGGAGAATCAGATGTCAGAAGAAGTATTTGCACGATTGTGGGGTGATTCACTATGATGGAAGATCTTGCCATGCATATGATCGAAATCATTATGAACAGTATTCATGCCAACTCACGGAATATCTCGATCCGTATCCTGGACAGTAAATTACAGAATACGATACGTATGACGATTCAGGATGACGGGAAAGGTATGAGTGAGGAGTTCGTGAAAAAGGTTACCGATCCGTTTACTACTTCTCGTACGACTAGAAGTGTAGGGATGGGATTAGCCTTCATGAAGGGATTGACTGAACAGTGTGCAGGTGACTTCACCATTGAAAGTACACTTGGTGTCGGCACTACTCTTACGGCATCAGTACAGAAAGATCATATCGATACTCCTCCGATGGGGAATATCGGATCCATGATGATGCAGTGTATACAGGCGGATGAAAATATAGACTTTGTATTAGAGTACAAAACAGATAGTAATGAGTTCTTATTCAGAACGGTAGATATTAGGGAACAACTTGAGGGCGTAAGCATGTTGGAGCCGAGTATCCTCCTCTGGATCAGATCTTATATAAATGAGGGCATTGAACAAGCAAAGGAGGAAATGAGATGAAAAGTTTGGAAGATCTCAAGAAAATGCGTGAAGAAGCACTCAAACGGGTTGAAATGCGCGAGGGAGACAAGGACTATCGTGTCGTTGTCGGTATGGCAACCTGCGGGATTGCTGCCGGAGCCAGACCGGTACTCAATCGTCTGGTAGAAGAAACGGCTGAAAAATCGTATAACTGTACGATCACACAGACAGGTTGTATCGGTATGTGTGTCTATGAGCCGATCGTTGAAGTCTATGGCAAAGACGGTGAACATACAACATATGTACATGTAAATCCGGAAAAGGCCAGTGAGATTCTTGCGGAACATATCGGTAAGGGTCATGTCATCGACGAGTATACAGTAAATGCTGTACAGAATCAGGGGGTATAATTCATGTATCGTACAAATGTACTCTGCTGTGCCGGTACAGGGTGTACTGCCAGTAATTCTCAGCAGATTTATGACAATTTTAATGAAGCCCTCAAAAAGTATGGACTTGAAGATGAAGTAAAAGTCATCAAGACAGGATGTTTCGGTCTGTGTCAGAAAGGTCCCATCGTTGCGGTTTATCCGGATAAAGTATTCTATAACCATGTAACACCTGAAGATGTTGAAAAGATCGTATCTGAACATCTGTATAAAGGTCGTGTAGTTAAAGAACTGGAAATGACCGATGAAGATCTGCTCACAAAAGAGACAATTTACGACATCGATAAGATTAAGTTCTATGAAAAGCAGCAGCGTATCGCCCTGCGCAACTGCGGTAAGATCAATCCGGAAGACATCTACGAATATATTGCGGTAGATGGATATGAAGCTCTTGGTAAAGTATTGACAAGCATGACCCCTCAGGAAGTTATAGATGTTATGAAAGCTTCCGGTCTTCGCGGAAGAGGTGGTGCAGGTTTCCCGACAGGCGTGAAATGGCAGTTTGAAAAAGATCAGCCGGGTGATGAAAAGTATGTCATCTGTAATGCGGATGAAGGCGACCCGGGTGCGTTCATGGATCGTTCCATCCTGGAAGGTGACCCGAATGCGATTATTGAAGGTATGGCAATCATGGCTTACGCTGTTGGAGCACACCTCGGATATATCTATATCCGTGCTGAGTATCCGATTGCGGTCAATCGTCTGCGTATTGCCATCAACCAGGCTCGTGAATTAGGTCTGTTAGGTAAGAATATCTTCGGTACAGGATTTGATTTTGATATCGATGTAAGACTTGGCGCAGGCGCATTCGTCTGTGGTGAAGAAACAGCATTGATTGCTTCTATCGAAGGTAAGCGTGGTATGCCGAATCCGAAACCTCCGTTCCCGGCAGTTGCTGGTGTATGGGGCAAGCCGACAAGTATCAACAACGTTGAAACGATTGCCAATGTTCCGCAGATCCTCCTCAAGGGTGCGGAATGGTATTCCAGCATCGGTACAGAGAAATCCAAAGGTACAAAGGTATTCGCATTAGGCGGAAAGATCAAGAACACAGGTCTTGTTGAAGTACCGATGGGAACAACATTAAGAGAGATCATCTATGAAATCGGCGGCGGATGCCCGAACAATAAAGAGTTCAAGGCTGTACAAACCGGCGGACCTTCCGGAGGATGTCTGACAGAGAAAGAACTGGATACTCCGATTGATTATGATAACCTGATCAAGGCTGGTTCCATGATGGGTTCCGGCGGTATGATCGTTCTTGATGAAGATAACTGTATGGTTGACGTTGCGCGTTTCTATATGGAATTCATCGTTGATGAATCCTGCGGTAAATGTACGCCTTGCCGTGTCGGAACAAAACGTCTTCTGGAAATGTTAACAAAGATCACCAAGGGTGAAGGTACTCTGGAAATGCTCGATGAAATGGAACAGCTCTGCTATGAAATCAGAAATACTGCTCTGTGCGGACTTGGCCAGACGGCGCCGAACCCGATCCTGTCTACGTTATCTCATTTCCGTGATGAATATATCGCTCATATCGTAGATAAGAAGTGTCCTGCAGGTGTTTGTAAGGATCTGCTTACTTACAGTATCGATCCTGATAAGTGTAAGAAGTGCTCCATGTGTGCCAGAGGATGTCCGGTTCAGGCAATTTCCGGTGTTCCTGGAAAAGAACCGTATGTCATCGATACTACCAAATGTATCAAGTGTGGTGCATGTATGAGTGCCTGCCGCTTCGGTGCGGTTACCAGAGGTTAAGGAGGACTAGATAATGGCTACTGTAAATTTAAAAATCAATGGTATTAATGTTACAGCTGAATCTGGTCAGACGATCCTTGAGGCAGCTCGTAATGCAGGAATCTATATTCCGACATTATGTTATTTAAAGGGTATTACCAAATCCGGTGCTTGCCGTGTTTGTCTTGTTGAAGTAAAGAACGGCAGAACATTATTGTCTGCCTGCACAACTCCGGTCAGTGAAGGAATGGAAGTATTCACCAATTCTGAACGTGTACTGAAGGGACGCCGTAATTCTGTTGAGTTGATCATGTCCAACCACAACAAGAACTGTCTCTCCTGTAAACGTAACCAGAACTGTGAATTACAGAGATTGTGTGAAGAACTGGGTATCCGTGAGAATCAGTTTGAGGGTGAACATACAAAGCCTTCATTTGATGATTTCTCCAACGGTATTGTCAGAGATACATCCAAGTGCGTACTGTGCGGAAGATGTATCGACACATGTAAGAAGGTTCAGGGCTTAGGTATTCTCGGCTTTGAAAACCGTGGTTTCAATACAATCGTTGCTCCGATCTACAACCAGAGTTTTGCGAACGTCAACTGTATGCAGTGTGGTCAGTGTGTCATCAACTGTCCTGTCGGCGCATTAACAGAAAAAGAGAATATTACGGAAGTAGTTAAAGCTCTGAATGATCCGACAAAGACAGTGATCGTACAGACTGCTCCGGCTGTCCGTGCTTCCCTTGGTGAAGAATTCGGTATGCCGATCGGTTCCCGTGTAACGGGTAAGATGGCTGCGGCATTAAGACGCTGCGGATTTGACCGTGTCTATGACACAAACTTCGGTGCTGACCTGACTATTATGGAAGAAGGCAACGAACTTCTTGAAAGAGTAACACACGGTGGTGTATTACCGATGTTTACTTCTTGTTCACCGGGATGGATCCGTTATATCGAATTCGAGTATCCGGAACTGCTCCCACATCTGTCTTCCGCGAAATCTCCGCATATGATGCTTGGTGCCATGGTTAAGTCCTACTGGGCTGAACGTCACGGAATTGACCCGAAAGATATCTACGTTGTATCCATCATGCCGTGTATCGCGAAGAAGTCTGAAATCGACCGTCCGGAGTGCAATACTTCCGGTTACCAGGATGTCGATGCTGTATTGACAACACGTGAATGCGCAAGACTGATCAAGATGTTCGGTGTAGAATTTGAAGAATTACCGGATGAAGGTTTTGATGAAGATCTGTTCGGTGATTACACCGGTGCAGCAGTTATCTTCGGTGCTTCCGGCGGTGTTATGGAAGCTGCGTTAAGAACTGTTAAGCAGAAACTTGATGGTCAGAAACTTGAAAAGGTTGACTTTGAGGCTTGCCGTGGTATGGCTGGTGTCAAGGAAGCTGAAATCGATCTGAATGGCACAAAGATCTGGATCGCTGTAACTTCCAGTATGACAGCTGCGAAACCTCTGCTTGAAGAAGTCAAGGCTGGTACTTCCAAGTATACATTCATCGAAGTCATGGGCTGCCCGGGCGGCTGTATCAACGGCGGCGGTCAGTCAATCATTCCGAGCAGAATCAAAAATGGTAAGCTTGGTATGGGATACCGTGAACTTCGCATGAAAGCTCTGTATGATGAAGACGCAATGCAGACACTCCGTGTTTCCAGTGATAACGTACAGATCCAGGATCTGTATAAGAATTATCTTGGAGAACCGGGCAGTGAACTGGCAGAGAAACTTCTGCATACATCCTACACTCCGAAAGAAAGATTCAAAATCTAACGGAATCATATAAAAAGCCTTCGGCTCATCTGCCGGAGGCTTTTACTTTACGCTATATTGTGATCAAACAATTTCTTCGGTCCATCTTTCCAGTACAGGAGATATCCGAAGATCATTGTGGCCACAGCCTGCAGACCGTGGACGGCAGGGGACACATACATTGGTGCAGGATAGAAGAAGAGATCACCAAGGAATGAGCCAATGCCGTCCATCAGGTATGCTTCAAGTAGAATGAGGAGGATAACTGCAGTGAAGATCACAATATCAGAACAGATGTTCTCCGGGAACCGGTAATCCGAAAGAACTAAATGCTATAATCAGACCCGGAAATAATCCGGTTTTCGTAAATATATTACATTTATGTTCATGGCTGTATCATAACTCTGTACTGGACGTATTGATAATACCAAAATATGCAAATATAATAAGGCCAGATGAAGCAGACTAAATATTTGAAAATCTATGAAGATATCAAACACAAGATCATTAGTGATATCTATTCCTTCGGAGATAAGCTTCCTTCAAAGAGAACTCTTGCGGAACAGTATGGAGTAAGTCTGATTACGGTAGAACAGGCATACCAGATTCTGGCTGATGAAGGATATATCCAGACAAGAGAAAGAAGCGGATATTATGTTATATACAAGACTGGTGAAGTGTTTACCGGTGATTCTTCCAAATCAGATATAGCCGTGCATCATACAAGAGAATACGAAGATGAGGAATTTTCTTTTGCGATACTGGCAAAAACCATGCGTAAGATCATCACTGAGCATTATGACGCGTTAATCGAAAGATCACCAAATACAGGCTGTGAGATTTTAAAAGATTCCATACGATTATATCTTGCGCGCAGCAGGGGAATGATCGTGGAAAATAAGCAGATCATTATCGGATCAGGTGCTGAGCATCTCTATGGATTGCTGGTGTTGTTTTTCGGAGCAGATAAGGTCTATGCGACAGAAGATCCTTCCTATTCCATGATCCGGAATGTATATAAGGCGTTTAAGGTAAAAAAGATCGAATATCTGAAGATGGATCAGACCGGCATACGCAGTGATGAGCTGCAGAGATCACAGGCAGATGTTCTTCATGTCACACCATACAACAGTTATCCAAGCGGTATAACTGCCGGAGCATCAAAGAAACAGGAATATGTCCGGTGGGCTCTTCAGCATCACTCCTATATCATAGAAGATGATTTTGTCTCTGAATTTACGTTATCCTCCAAGGCGGAAGATACTCTCTATCATTTATCACCGGATCATGTTTTCTATCTGAATACTTTCTCCAAGACGATTTCTCCTTCAATGCGTGTAGGATATATGATCATACCTGAACATCTTGTGGAGGAATACAATAAAAAACTGGGATTTTACTCTTGTTCCGTCCCAGTTTTCGAACAATATCTGATTGCTGAACTAATTAATTCAGGATCTTTTGAGCGTCATATCAACCGTGTACGACGTATGCGCAGACGCCGGTCAGCTGTTTAATAAATCTCGCAGAGTATTGAAGGCATCTTCTGCTTTTACTTCAATCGCATCTCCGATTCTCGGCTTGATTTCTACGATACCTTCCTTGGCTTTTCTTCCCACGGTAATACGATAGGGGATACCGATCAGTTCCATATCCTTGAACTTAATCCCCGGACGCTCACTGCGGTCATCCAGGATCGGTTCGATTCCTTTCTGTATAAACTCATCATAGATTGCATTACCGAGTTTTACCTGTTCCTCATCACGATCGGAAATGATCACGATTGCGACAGGATACGGAGCGATATCCTTCGGCCAGTTGATTCCGTTTTCATCGACATTCTGTTCCACAAGAGCGGCCATGGCACGGGCAGGACCGATACCGTAACTGCCCATCCAGACATACTGCAATGTGTTATTCGCATCCAGGTACTGCAGATTCAGCGCCTTGGAATACTTTGTGCCCAGCTTGAACGTATTACCGACTTCGATCCCATGCGCGAAGTGAATTCTGCCGCCGCAGACAGGGCAGATATCTCCCTCAAGTACATTGACAATATCACCGCAGTAATCATAGGTAAAGTCCTTGGGATTGGCATTGATATAGTGATAACCTTCTTTGTTTGCTCCGCAGCAGAAGTTCTTCATCTTCAATACTTCCTGATCAACTACGATTCTGGCCTTCAGACCTACAGGTCCGGTAAATCCGGGAACAGCGTTGCTGGTCGCAATCAATTCGTCATCCGCAAAGTTGATCTCATTTGCGCCGAGCAGCTTTAATACTTTTGACTCATTCAGTTCACGGTCACCACGTACAAAGCAGATCGTCAGTGTATCATTAACACTCATTAACAACGCTTTAACGCATTTGTTCTGCGGAATATGCAGATATTCACTGACTTCCTCTATACTCTTGCAGTGAGGTGTTTCCACCATTTCCAGGGTTTTCTCTTCTTCGTTATCTTCTGCGGATACAACTGGAGCGACTTCGATATTGCTGGCATAATCACAGTTATCGCACAATACCAATGTATCTTCACCAATCGGTGTAAGAGCCTGGAATTCTTCACTTAACAAACCGCCCATGACGCCTGTATCCGCACGTACGATCTTATAGTTCAGGTGCAGTCTGTCCATGATGTTCTTATAGGCATTGAACTGCTTGGCATACGCCTCATCCATACCTTCTTCATCTTTGTCAAACGTATAGGAGTCTTTCATCTGAAACTCTCTGACACGGATCAGTCCGTATCTGGGACGAGGTTCATCACGGAATTTTGTCTCGATCTGATACAGGGAGAAGGGCATATCCTTATAGGACTGTATCTTCATCTTGGCGGCAATCGCGAATAACTCTTCGTGTGTCGGTCCTAAAACATAATCCTGTCCTTTACGATCCTTTAACGCAAACATACTGTGACCAAAGCCTTCACGGCGGCCGCTTGCAATATAGACATCCTCAGGAATCAGCGCCGGCATCAGTAATTCCTGACAACCTGTCTTATCCATTTCATCCCGGATGATTGCGTTGATCTTGTGCATGACTTTCATACCCAAGGGCAACATCATATAGACACCGGCGGAACTCTTTTTGATAAAACCAGCACGGCATAACATGTTACTGCTGGCTGAATCTTCGTCTTTAACATCTTCTCTTAAAGTAAAAAAGTAACTATTCTTCAGTTTCATAATAATTCCTCGACTGTCCATGATTATATCACTTCTATTGCTTTACTTTAACCCTAATTATCACTATAATGATTGAAATACAGGAGGAAACAAGCATGGCCAAATATTATAGTGAACCCTCTCATACATTCAGTGAATATCTTTTGGTTCCCGGTTTTACCTCGGAAGAAAATGTTCCCGCGAATGTTAATCTTGAAACTCCGCTTGTAAAGTATAAAAAAGGTGAAGAGCCTGCGATCAAGTTAAATATCCCCATGGTCAGTGCGATCATGCAATCTGTATCGGATGACCGTCTGGCAATTGCTTTGGCTAAAGAGGGTGGTATGTCGTTTATCTTTGGTTCCCAATCTATCCGCTCACAGGCAGAAATGGTAGCCAGAGTAAAGAATTATAAAGCAGGATTTGTTCTCAGTGATTCCAATATTACTCCGGATACAACTTTGGAGGAGATTCTCAGTCTGCTCCATAAGACCGGTCATTCCACCATGCCTGTTACCGATGATGGTACTGCCAACGGTAAATTGCTTGGTATGGTCACATCCCGTGATTATCGTACTTCACGTATGGGACCTGACACAAAAGCCAGGGAATTCATGACACCGCGTGAGAAGTTGATCGTAGCCAATGTTCATAATACACTGTCTGAATGCAATGATCTGATCTGGGATCATAAGCTGAATCAGCTGCCGATCGTAGACGACGATGATCATCTGCAATATCTGGTATTCCGTAAGGACTATGACTCCCACAAAGAGAATCCTAATGAACTACTGGATGATGAGAAACGGTATATGGTTGGTGCCGGTATCAATACCAGGGATTATGAGGAAAGAGTTCCCGCGTTAGTTGCAGCAGGTGTTGACTGTGTATGTATTGACTCCAGTGACGGATATTCCGTATGGCAGGGAAAGACGATCAAGTGGATACGTGAAAAGTACGGCGATAAGGTAAAAGTCGGTGCCGGTAACGTTGTGGATACCGAAGGATTTAACTATCTTGCGGACTGCGGCGCAGACTTTATCAAGGTAGGTATCGGCGGTGGCTCCATCTGTATTACCAGAGAAACCAAAGGTATCGGACGTGGTCAGGCAACAGCAGTTATTGAAGTAGCCCAGGCCAGAGATAAATATTATAAAAAACACGGTGTTTATATTCCGATCTGCAGTGACGGCGGTATTGTTTACGATTATCATATCGCCCTGGCATTGGCGATGGGTTCAGACTTTGTCATGCTGGGCAGATACTTCTCCAGATTTGAAGAAGCACCCGGTGCCAAGTTAAATCTCAACGGTAACTATGTAAAAGAATACTGGGGTGAAGGAAGCAACCGTGCCCGTAACTGGCAGAGATATGATCTCGGCGGAAGCAGTAAGTTATCCTTTGAAGAAGGTGTAGACTCCTATGTGCCTTATGCCGGTATGTTAAAGGACAATGTCATGGGTACCGTATACAAGATCAAGTCCACAATGTGCAACTGCGGTGTGCTGACGATTCCGGAATTCCAGGAGAAAGCGAAACTGACTCTGGTATCTTCTACTTCAATCGTGGAAGGCGGAGCACATGATGTTATCGTCAAGAACCACGATTCGGATTTCAGTAAATAAACCTGTTGTTCATAGTTCTTAGAAAGCTTCGTTTATACGAAGCTTTTTTAGTTCTATATCAAGATTCTGTACCTGACGTAGTATAATCTATATGCCTTTATCAATATATTTGTACAGTACATAAAGAGGAAATGAATTATGAATCATTTCAGGAACATCCTGCATAAAACAACATATCTGTTACTATGTACTTTTGTTTTATTCTCCAGTCTGTTAAAAATAGAAGCCTTGGAAAATTATCCGGCAGATATCCGCAGTGAGATCAGCGATGATTATACGGGAAAGACCATCATCCTGCATTCCAACGATATCCACGGTGCAATCGATGGATATGCGGTTATCGCAGGTCTTCGTGAAGAGTTTGAAGACCGCGGCGCAGAAGTAATCGTAGTGGATGCCGGTGATTACTTTCAGGGAGATCCCTATGTCAATCAATCACTGGGTTCTGACGCGGTAACCATGATGAATGCGGTTGGCTACCAGATCAGCACTTTAGGCAATCATGAATTTGATTACGGATATACACAGGTAAAAGAAAATCTCAAGGATGCAAAGTTTGCAGTAATATGCGCAAATATCCTTGAGGATGGTAAGGAAGTTTTTGAACCGTGGACCATATACAAGACTTCTTCCGGTTTGAAGATCGGTTTTCTTGGGCTGGTCACCCCGGAAACAAAGACGAAATCCAGGCCTTCCAACACTGCCGGATTAACGTTCCTTGCCGGAAAAGATCTCGCAGAGTGCGCACAGAAACACATTCATTCCATGCAGGAACAGAATACAGATCTGATCATCGGATTATGTCATCTTGGAGTAAGTGCGGAATCCATCACAGAGGGTAACTCTTCCCTGGATCTTTATCATCAGATTCAGGGCTTGGATATGATCATTGACGGTCATTCCCATACAGTAATGACAGAAGGGAATAGTCACGAACCCATTCAGTCTACAGGCACAAAGTTTTCCAATGTTGGTGTGATCGTGATTGATGAACAGGGGAACATTGAAGATCATTATCTGATACCCACAGATAATCTCAGAAAAGACGAATACGTTATGTCTGTTGCCCAGGATATCAAAGCCAGAATCAACGCGGAATACAACGTGAAGTTTGCGTACAGTGAAATCGAACTGGAAGGATCCGGCCTGATCAACCGCACACAAGAGTCAAACAGCGGAAATCTCATCACGGACGCTTTCCTGTGGTATGCACAGAACCATAAGGAATTATTGCCTGTTCCGATGGAAGATGTGGTCGGATTGGTTAACGGCGGCGGAATCAGAGGGGCCATACCCCGGGGAGATATCACCAAAAAAGATATCAATATTGTCCAGCCTTTTGCCAACACCATGAACTTTATTACCGTTACCGGTAAACAACTGCTGGAGATTTTGGAAGCTTCCACATTCTGTACACCGGAGAAAGTCGGGGCTTTCCCGCAGACTGCCGGAATAAAATTCACTCTGGACACAACCAAAGAGTATGATGCCGGAGAATTATACCCGGATTCAACCTATCACCGTCCGGCTTCAATTCAACGTATTCACATCGATTCAATCCATGGTATTCCTTTTGATCCGGAAAAGAAATATGTCCTGGCTTCCACCAACTTTATAGCTGAGGGCGGCGATACATATACGATCCTGGCTCAGTGTGATCATATCGATACCGGTGATTATACAGATGAAGTGATTATGAATTATATTACAGAAGAGCTGAACGGTGTAATCACAAAAGAAAAATACGGTCATATACGTGAAGATATGACTATCATCACAGAAGATACCCCGGCATCTGTTCCGGACACATATATCGTGAAACCGGGAGATTGTCTCTGGAATATCGCCGTACAGGTGTATAATAACGGGTTTCTCTGGAAACAGATCTACCAGGCAAATACGGATAAAATCGTTAATCCGTCACTGATCTATCCGGGACAAGAATTACGTCTGCCGGCTTAATACAAAACTTACATCTATAGGGAGGAAGAAATCATGAATGTTAAGCATTATTTAGTTCCATTATTATCCATTGCCGTACTGATGGGAGGGTGTTCAAAACCTGAACAAAATACCCAGCCTGAACAGTCAGCTACACCTGAACCAACCGCGGAAGCCTCTGCACCTGCAGAAGATTACTCGTCTTTAACCGGTATTTATGTGGATTCCATCGCGGGAAGAGGTATGCTGGAGATTAAAGAAGGGGAGACAGATCCTGAAATGAATATCAACTGGAGCAGCAGTGCCTTCCAGCACAACGAATGGCATATGCACGTTCACTACAACGAGGATCATACATCTCTGGAATATCAAGACTGTACGTTGGATGAAGTAACCTTTGATTCTGCAGGAAAGGAGAATAGGGAAACCAGATATACCGATGGTACCGGATACTTTGAGCTTGCAGATGATACCCTGATCTGGCATGATGATCAGACAGAAAACGATGAACCTGTCACATTTGTCAGAGATACAGAGTTTGAACATGCTCATGGTATGATCAATCCCTGGAGAGAAACAACAGACCCTGAGGAAGCTGAAAAGATTGCCGGATTTGCGATGGATTGTCCGGTAGATGAGGCTATGCCCAATGACATGGTATTCCGTTCATTTGTCTGTATGGATGATGTCTACGGCGCGCTGTATGACAACGGTAAAGAAGAGATGCTGATCCGCAAGTCTTCTACAATCAGTCCGGAAGAGCTCTCCGGGGATTTCTTCACTTATTCCAAATCCTGGGATATCTCTCTCAAAGGCCTGACTGTACACTGCCTCGGGGATGGCAATACAGTAAATAGTGCCATGTTCTCCAACGGTGAGTATAACTATGTCATCCTGTATGACGCAGGGAATGAAGGAAACGGACTTACACCGGATCAACTAAATTCTCTGATCATGAGTCTGCAGTAAAGAAAAGATCCTCAGGGATTTTTTTAATATCTGCTGAGATAGCTGAATGAAGTCTCTCCGGGAATCACTTCTGTTTCTTCGACATCGATCTGTTTTACCCGGATAAACCGGTTTCCTTTACGGATCGTGCCGAGATATCTGCGCAGGTCGTCTGCCTTGCCCTGGGCATAGAGTTCCACGGATCCATCATACAAGTTGTCTACACTGCCCGTAAGACCGTATTCTGACGCATGTGACACCGCAAATGAACGGAATCCCACTCCTTGTACTTTACCGCGTATAATGCAGTGTATGCGCTTCCTGCCATCACCGGAGAGGGCGGACATTGCCGGATCATTCCCTGTATACATCGCTCTTAATTCTTTCAGACTTTGTGCATTCAAATCACATACAGAGACATAAAACTTCTCCGGATAGGCATAACTCTGATGAAACTCCCGGATCAATGTATCCAGAGTTTTCTTATACACATCATCACTGCCGGAATAGGTATAATACATACTACGTATGGACTGAACCAAAGAAGGCTTCTGATCCATCAATCGTACGATTTCAAGCGTATAATCCTGTGCTTCCTGATCCGATAATCCCAGCATGTACAGCAGCAGGTACATGTTTACATACAGTTTCTGAATCTCTGTGAAACGCAGGAATAC
>JAFRMA010000061.1 GCA_017430925.1 Solobacterium sp.
AATGACCACGGCTACACAGTCACACATGTCTATACTGTTGCTTATGATAGAGAAGTTCAGACAGAAGAACAGATTAAAAATAAGGTTAACTCCCGCACTGATGCTGTCACAAACGCAAGACCGGGAATTAAGCTTATCAAGACAGACATGAACGGTAAGACACTGCCTAACGCCAGATTTGTCCTGACGGATGGCGCAGGAAAGACCAAGACCTTTATTTCTGATGCGAACGGATTGATCGTAGTTGCTTATCTGGAAGCGAATGTGGAATATACATTGCAGGAAACTGCTGCGCCAAGCGGCTATCGTTCATTGATCGATACGCTTAAAATCAAACAAACCACCGATAATACAATTTATGTAAACGGTACAAGCACTGATCCGGAAAGCGGATACTATACGATCTCGCAGGTGAAGGAGCCGACGGCAGCTAATATGCCGACTGTGACAATCAGGAACAAAGACTATAACCTGCGTGCGGTCAAGATAGACTCGTATTCAGAATTACCGATGAAAGACGTCAAGTTTGCGTTATACAAAGAGGTGAAAGAAGCGGGTACAGGCAATCCTATGCCGGATTATTCGCCCATGGAAGGTTATGAGGAACTGGTGACAGACGCCAATGGCTCAATTCCTAAGATTGCCTTAAAGAACTCGGAGAATCCGAACGGATTAAGGCCGGGAATCTATTATTTAAGAGAAACAGACGTGTCTTCTGCATACCAGAGTATCAATGTTGATATTCGGATTATGATATCTGAGACAGGCGAGATCACACTTGGAAGCGCCCGACGTCCGGCACAGTCCGGTTCCTGGATCATGGGAGATATTTCGCCGGATATCGCAGTCATTGAGGAAGAAGGCAGTGGCGGAATGAAGATCACTGTAAAGAATACACCAAAAGATCCGATCCGCATCAAGAAGATGGAAATGGGCTCCGAGGATAAAGTGCTCCAGGGAATCAAGTTTGAGCTGTATCGAGTCAGTCAGATCGGAGAAGACGGAAAGCCTAAAGAAGGAGAAGAACCGATCATTCCTCCCGGACAAACAGATGAGAACGGTATTCAGAATCTGTGTGGTCTGGAAGATGGTATTTATGGCTTGATTGAAACAGAGACGCTTGACGGGTACAATCTGCTGGATGCTCCGGTGATGATCACGTGTACCAATGGCAAGGTAACGGCATCGTTGAACAATGCTCCATTAACCTGTAATAAAGTGAAAGATGCTGATGGTCATGATGTTTGGGAGATTACTGTATACAACTCCCCAGGCATCGAGCTTCCGTCCACCGGCGGCGTCGGAACCCATCTGATCTACCTGCTCGGCGGTCTGATGACTGCATTTGCAGCTGCAGCTTTGCTCATCAAGCGTCGCAGGAGAGAAGCGTTGTAAAAATTAGTTAATGCTGTATAGAATAAACCGCCGGCCTTTATTGGCCGGCGGTATTGTTTTTCAGTTATGTTTTGAGAAGCCTTGTCAGTGAAGCGGTCTTATTTCACATATTCCGCTAA
>JAFRMA010000062.1 GCA_017430925.1 Solobacterium sp.
ATGCTCCTGATGAAGATAAATCCGTCGGTGATGCGAGACTTCTGCTTCCTTTACTAAAAGATTTCTTCCGGAAACATCCTTTGATCAATCCGAAAACCTTCCTTGGTGATGCCGCATTTGACAGCATCGAGATCTATAAAGCGCTGCTTTCCGGTGAAACATTTGGCTGCTGTCCGGATGGAACTCCCAGGATTTTTGAGAAAGCCTACATTCCGCTGCGGTCAGGCCTGCAGCTGACCAATCCGGATTATACGATTAACGAAAACGGCATTCCCTGTTTCCCACACAATCCGGCTCTTCCTATGAAACCGGAAGGGAATACATCCCATCTTCGGTGCGGACTGAAAACATTCAAGTTTGTCTGCCCAAAGATGTCATGGGATAAATGTGAGGATGGTCATTATCGCCGGATCTGTCATTGCGAAAACCCTTGTACGAATTCCGCATGTGGACGCATGATCTACTTATACCCTGAAAAGGATCTCCGCCGCTGTCCCGGAGTTGTCCGGGGAACAGAGGAATGGGAATCAACCTATAAGATCCGCACATCAGTCGAGCGCTCCATCAATCACATCAAAGACAGTTTCTGTCTTGGAGACCGCAAGACACAGAATGCAAAGACCCTTCATGCCGACCTTCTGCTCGCCGGTATAACACAGCTGATAACAGTAGTCGTGGCGGACAGGATCCACAAACCTGAATACTTCCGCTCACTTAAGCGTCTCATCGCATAGGCTGCCGGAACTGAATACTGTATAGGGCTTATTAAAGTACGCCAATTTCAAGGTTCGGAGCAGTTATCCACAATAACTGCGGAATACCTGCCGATAATGCTTCGGGGAAATCCGGCATGGCCGGATTTCGACCTTGTTTTATTCAGGATTGCGAACTCGCGGAGCGAGTTTCGCAATTACCTATAACTATAAATCTCTTTCATACTTCAATCGTGATTGCCGAAGGCTCTGAAACTACAATACCATCCGTATTTTTTACCGTGACCGTAAAGCCGATCGTTTCAATTTCTTCAATCCCGTATGTCTCCCACTCTTCTTCATCCAGAATATTATCCAACCGAATATCGACCAGCGCCCGGCAGCCGGCATTGATCGTATCAAAAGACCATCTGGAATCATATATTTCGGTGTCGTTCACCGTAATATTGCTCGTAGTGAAATAGACCTGTGATTCCGTACCGTTTTTTACCTCCAACATAAGAGACCTGTCGCCGTCCCGGTTGATCATGTAGGCTTCTGATATAATGCTGATCCCACCGGACGAGTAGACTTCCTCCTCTTTAAAGGAAGCAATCTCATATTCGTATGTGTATTTCATCGCCTTGCTGTTAATTACCTTCCGGTAATTCGTGTTTTCGTAGTCGTAGGACTCAGCTGCCGGCGTTTTCACCTGGAGCGGTCCGGTATAGATATGATTGTAATCATCATCGCTGATATCAAACCCGACCTGGATATCGGCGATTTCATTAATGCCCTGGATCAAAAGTCCGGTATAATCGAATCCGATACTGTCCTCTTCTGCCCCGCCGGCCGGAACATCACAGTTAAGATATCCGTCTTCGATCATGAATCCGTTAACGGCATTGCAGGAATATCCTAATGATTCCGCAATAAAGCCCAGATCCCTGTCGCTGTTGTTCTCCAGAAGCAGTTCCAGTTCCACTTCGTAATTCGCGTATGTCAGCCCGGTAGCCGTTCGGATATTGTTCTGATCATACAGAACGGTTTCCTCAATCTGTTGTTCCTTCCGGAAGGTTGTCAGTTCTGTTCCGAAATCATCCGTGTCTGCCCATACAGACAAACTGCTTCCACATGCTGACAATATAAAGACTGCCGCGATAGTGGCACTGAATATGCTCTTTTTCATAAGATCCTCCTTTTTTCCGTTTTGCGATCGTACTCACAGTACATATATTTGATCAATAAGCATACCGCAAATACCGTTTGCTGTCGTTCACACTCTGTGAAGTTCACGGACAGCAGCCAGGTATTCTGCCGCGTACGGATTTCCAATCCTGGTAAGCATCCGCAGCATCTCTTCCCCAGTTTCAGAATATGCGACAGCAATACTTAATGTGTTTCTTGCAATTCCAAACCGAAGTATACACGCGGCATAATAGTCGACGATCCTATAACCTTCCGGCATTTCATACAGCAATCTGAGCAGCTCTTCCGCTTCGCCGATGTATTTCAGATCCTTCTCCTTGTCGGCATTGTCATCCTGAACGTATTCTGACCCGACAGTGGCTGCATCACTGACCAGGTAATACTCTCTGAAGAATTCTCTTTTTGTAATCTTCCCTTTCCCCAGTTCCCTGAGCCCTTCCGGTATCTTGGGATATCTGTGAAAAAGGCTAGCCGCAAGAAGCCACCAGAGCATATTGGCGGCGGCCTCTGGTATCTTTTTTGATTCAAGTATATTCCGGTACCCTTCCATACACTCCTGAAAAGCCTGCTCCTGAAACTGCATGGATCTTATCATTGTATCCGCAGCCTGTTTGTGCTGTTTCCATGTTTTCAGGAACGTCGGATCTTTACCTGCCAATTTCGAATATTGAATGGGGAGTATCCTCAGAATAGTCTGACCAAGAATTACGGGATCATCGATCATCAGATCCATATAACTGACTGTCTGATAATCTCTGTGCAACAAAGCTTCTTCCGTAATGCGATAATGCGCGGCGATCTTCGAAACTACATCATATTTGTCCCGTCCTCTCCAACCGTTCTCGTACATGGAAATGGTTGTAGGGGAATCGCAGCCAAGCGCAGCTGCCAATTCCAGCTGTGTTTCCCCATATGCCTCCCGCAATGCCCGGATCTGCTTTCCCAGTTCGTACATCTCACTCATATTGCTTTCCTCCTTACAGTGATTGGCAGTTCTCTGTCGCTGTAATAGGAATTGTTTTTTTTGCGAGTATACGGGGAGTATATCGGAATGATCCGGCATGTAAAGTCTTACAGTCTTACCGAGTCTATGTACATACAAATGTACACCACTGGGAAATAGAATGAGATTATAGAACAGCTGAACTGAAAACCCGAATGTCAGACACGTACCAGAGATAATCTTCAAACAGTGATGCGCCAAAAGGAGGATTTTGAAATGAAGAACCCGGGCAGAACCATATTGATTATTTTATTTGTACTGCTGCTTCTCTCTCCACTGGATCCGGTCCCGGATGTAATTCCGGTCGTCGGATGGACGGACGATCTGCTGTACATTGTCGGGATCATCTATCAGGTTCTGCAGATTGCAAAAAACAAAGAAACCAGTGTTGTTGAAGACTGCATGAATAAGTCGGGGGAGGCTTAGACAATGAGGGGAAACCACGGACACTGCGGATGCTGCAGCCTGTTTTTCTGGATACCACTGATCATTGTTCTGCTATTATTGGCGGGTTGCTGAAATCATCTTCTAAAAACTGAAATCATCCTTCCACGAAGGCAGGCACCTGGGACCAGAAATGTGTTGCAGGTGTCTTGGTGTACATACAAATGTACACATCTGGAGACTATACTGGGTTTATCAGATAAAGAGAAGGAATGATATACTAGAAACGGGGTGACTATCATGACCATAATGGAAGCCAATAAGATCCGCAATGAATTCTATCAGAAAACCAATCCTTCAGAAGACGATCGATTCCTGTTTGCGGAAGCGCTGGATTATCTGATTCGTGAAACAAAAGATCCTGACTACATGGTCGAACTTGGCGGTATGTACTATGAACAGCACTGGTTTGACCTGGCTCTG
>JAFRMA010000063.1 GCA_017430925.1 Solobacterium sp.
ACCGCACTGTCCAGATGTTGTCAACACTTTTTTTAATTTTTTTCAAAATCTTTTTTGTGATGACACCGTCTGTTTTTTGCGGTGCTCTAAGATACTAACATTACCGCAATACCCTGTCAACAACTTTTTTCAACTTTTTTTAAATTATTTTTTGGTGCCGTTTTCATTTGTTATATAGCGTGAATAAAAGGGTTCTGATACCGGATCATGACCCTTTTTCCTCTATCTTCCTCTGACTTCTTATAATACGTTTATCTATTATTTCAACAGCGTTATCGTCTTCAATCCCAGCCGTTCAGCTAATTCTTCTGCTTGTTTTACCGCGTAATCATTCAGATCCTGCGGACGATGCGCATCCGATCCGATGAGGTAACGTAATTTATACTCTCCGGATATACGGAATGCATCTTCGGAAGGATATGCCCTGTGGCTTCGTATTCCGCCGCAGTTGATCTCTACAGGAATATCCAGTTTCTCACACTGGGTGAAAATTATCCGCATTGCCTGTTCCGCCGCATCATCCCAGCCTCCGGCATATTTCTCCAGCACGCAGTCCGGGTGCGCAATAAACCTGAACAATCCGCTTTCCAGACCTGCGCATACTTCTTCCGCATAGATAAACAGATCTTTTTCCGGTTTTGTACGGAATACACTGTGGTCATGCGCTGCACCGTAGTTGTGATGTCCCAGGATCAACATCTCATATCCGTATTCTCCGATAAACATCCGGTAGTCATCACAATCTTCCGGATAGTATTCACATTCAAAACCCTTGATTACACGGATCTGGTCCTTATACTGGTCACGTACGTGATTAAGCGCCTGGTCATATTTCTGAAACTCTTCCCACGGCAGCCAGGAGAATCCTTCACGATGAGGCACATGTTCGGTAAAGGCTATCTCTTTCAGACCGTGGCGTACCGCTTCCTCCACAAAGTCTTCCAGTTCACCTTTACCGTGACGGCACCAGCGGGAGTGTGTATGGTAATTCGCAATCATTCTTTATTTCCTTTATACAGTTCAAAACGATATTTCTGATGGATCTGCGGATATTTCTCGTGATCTGTTTCTTCCATGAACATTACTAACGGACGCGCATAGATCTTCTGATCCCCGTAGAGTGCCTGGTATACCATCAGTATTTCACCGCTTTCGGTATGTTCTGCTTCTCCTATGATCTTATACAGATACTGTGTTCCTTCCGCATTCAATTCTCTTTTGAAGTGCTGTACGATATCTCCTTGTTTGAATCTTCTGCTCATCTGTGATCCTCCGTTTATGCCATTCACCTATCAAATTCAATTCTGAGGCTGTTTCAGCCTGTTTTTCGCATTTCTTCAGGGAAGACAGAAGAAATACCCGTCTGAGTGATATCTCACGCTATCGTGTAAGAAAGTGCCTTTTCAGGCACTATATATTCTTACGATCTCCGAGATGTCATACCGCGGTCCGGTTTCTTCATAGGAAATCACACCGGAAGCTAATCTTGCACCGCAATACGCAAAAACATCTCTGCCGTGGAAGATATCGGATTTATCCGACCAGGGATTACCCTTATACCGGTTGATCCTCTGATCAATCTCCCGTACTTCCGCAATACCTATAGAGTCGTCCAGCACTTGTAAGATCCCGTTATCCGGTGTCACCACATAACAGCCATTGGACAACTTTGCGGCAGAAGCTTTCCGCGGTGTACCTACACCGGGATCCACCACACTTACAAATACCGTGCCTTCCGGCCAGAGCGGAATCACTTCCGCAAGATTCTCTCCTGCTTTCTTCACATCAAATTTCGGAACCTGATGGGTCAGGTCAAAAACCTGCAGAGAAGGATCCACCAACATGCACATACCGGTCATTGATCCCGAAGTACCGCCTCCGAAATCTGTCTGTATAACGATATAGCCCATAGTTCTACTCCTTCTCCAATACGATCTGCCACTCTTCACCGAAGCCGATTCCGTACGTACGGATAAAATCACCGCGGTTGATACCGACACCGATTACACCGTCACTGCTGTTGTACAGGACTTCCTGACCTTCTGCCACCCAGCCAAAGGAAGGCTGATACGGAATCTTCTTCTCCAGTACGACTTCATCCTTGTGCAGGATCTTTACCAGAACATCCTCACCAACCCGGAAGCCTGCGTCTTCAAACACGGAGATGGGAATACTGCTTTCCAGGTTGCCGAATGTACGCATCATATCAGTAATAATTCCGGATACTTTGCCGGATTCACAAGTATACCCCCACTGCGGGTAAGTGACGATTTCCGATACCGGATACTCTTCCCCGACACCTTCATAATCAATGATTCCGGAAGCCAGTTTCGCGGCACAATACGCAAACAGATCTCTGCCGTGGAAGATACTGACCTTCTCGGTTCCTTTCAGACGGTTGCGGGTCTCATCAATCACCCGGATCTGTTCCACTCCCGGATTCTCCAGCAGCGGTGTAAGCGTACCATTGTCCGGTGTAACAACATAACTGCCGTTCTTCAATAAAGCGATGCTTGCCCGGCGGGATGTCCCTACACCGGGATCCACCACACTCACAAAGATCGTCCCGCAAGGCCAGTAAGGAACCAGCATGCGCAGGGAACGGCCGGCAGCCCGGACGTTGAACTTTTCGATGGTATGGTTGGCATCATAGACCTTGAGTTCGGGATCTACCTTCAGACATGTGCCACGCATGGCACTGCCCCCTCCGATACCGAAGTCTGTCTGAAATACGATCAGCGGTTTCATTCCTGATTCACCGGTCCGATCACAACTTTATATACGCTTAGATCATATGCCTGTAACAGTTCCGGAAGCTCACGTGCACAGAAACTGTCCTGATTGATGGAGATTTCCACGTAATCATTACTGCATTCATTCAGGATCGGTTCTCCCGGTTTTACCCAGCCAAAAGATTTATGGAACAACATGATCTGGTCATAGAGTACCTGATCATCCTTGAGGATCTTTACTCTTGCCATATCTCCCACCTGAATGCCAATCTCCTTGATCATCTCATTGGGGATGGAGATACCGGCATTGCCGAAATGATCGTGGGCAGAAGTCACTTCACCATACGCGCAGCCATCCTGGATATACGCCTGAGGCATCGCAAAACACACGATCTCCGACAGATCATACACAGGACCGACACCGGCATAATCAATAATTCCGGAAGCGAGTCTGGCTGCGGTATACGCATAAACATCTCTGCCGTGGAAAGTATGATGGTCATCCGAACCAGGCAGACGATTCACACTCTCATCAATCTCACGGATTTCTGTAATCTTGTCAGCCAGATAACTCAGCGTACCGTTATCCGGAGTGATCACCACACTGCCGTTCTTCAGCATGGCTGCACAGCTGCGTCTGGGCGTGCCTACGCCGGGATCCACAACACTGACGAAGATCGTCCCATCCGGCCAGTAAGATACCGTAGAAGCCAGGATCTTGCCGGCCTGACGGATATCGTATTCTCTGACTTCGTGACAGAGATCATAAATACGGATCTGGGGATCGACTTTGACGATTACAGCTGTCATTGAAGCAGGAAGACCGGTAGACAAGCCGAAATCCGACTGCAGAACTATACAAGGTTTCATGTGACTACCTCTTTTCTATACGCACTTTGTATTCTCCGGGATCCTGTACATCCAGGATCTCCGGCAGACATTTCATAATAAAGTTATCACGATTCAGACCGATATCCATATACCCGGAACTGCCGTTGAAGATCAGGGGTTCCCCTTCTTCCACATATCCGAAAGATGCCTGATACGTCATCTCTTCCTGATAGACGATCTGATCATCATGTGTGAAGGTCACCAGTACGGTATCCCCGGTATGTATACCGGTTGTCTCAAACTCATCGGTTCCGATACTGAACGTGATATTCCCGAAGGTTTTCAGCAGCATGCCTACTTCCCCTACCGCGAGTCCTTCCTCCACGTGGGATGCCGGTACGGAGAACAGACAGATCTCTTCACTTCCGGCTTTGGGACCGATATCTTCAAAAGCCATGCCGGAAACCAAACCGGCAGCACATCGTGCCATAGCATACTCATCATTGCCGAAGATGTCATTCCGGATGTGCCGTGCTTCATCCAGGCCGAAGCTTGCGGCGCACATGGTGCAGATGCCGTTGTCCGGGCTGATCAGGATACTTCCGGAAGATAAGCGGACAGCCACAGATTTTCCTTCTCCCAGCAAGGTGAGGAAGATGGTTCCATCCGGCCAGAAAGGAACACAGGTAAAGAGATAGGCAGATACCATGCGGATATTGTTTTTCTCCATACCGAGACTTTCCGCGCTGATCTGGGTATGAGGTGAAAGAGACTCAATAACACCGGCTGTGCGGGCAAACAGCGTACTCGGATATCCGCAGTCCGACTGGATCACAACTGCCGGTTTCATCCTTGTGCCGCCTTCTTCAAAGTCATCTTCCAGGTTGGTCCGAAGCCGATACCGTATTCTTTTGAGGCGTTGCCCTGGTTGATTGCCAGCATCACCGTTCTGGTTTCTGAGCTGAAGATCAGCGGTTCACCGACTTCGACATAACCAAAAGTCTTCACGTGAGGAATCACCTGTTCAAAGACGAGGACACCAGCATGTTCCACGGTGACCAGAAGCGGGTCACCATAGTTGACACCCATCTCAGCCAGCCAGGAATACGGGATATTTGTCCCGACCAGGCCGAAATGTCCATCTCCCTCATTGATCATGCCGGAAACGGTATTCTCTCCTTTTTCGGGATGAATATACTCAGCTTCAACGATTTCTTCCACAGGATAGGAAGGTCCTACACCTTCATAATCAATGACACCGGACGCAAGTCTGGCGCCGCAGTAAGCGTAGACATCCCTGCCGTGAAAGATATGGACATCTTCCGAGCCTTTCAGACGGTTTACGGATTCATCGATCTCACGTACTTCCGTGATCAGGCCGGCTTCTTTCAGATACGTCAGGGTGCCGTTATCCGGGGTGACGATATACTGGTTTGTACACAGACGGGCAACACAGCTCCGGCGGGATGTGCCCACACCGGGATCCACCACGCTGACAAAGACTGTGCCTTCCGGCCAGTACGGATATAAATACAGCAGGGAATCGGAAGCGTCCAGAACGTTGAACGCAGCTACAGCATGATTGCCGTCACTGACTTTCAGGTCAGGATCAACCATGGCACATACACCATGCATGGCACTGACGGATAAGGATCCGGTGCCAAAATCTGTCTGCATAACCAAATGACTCATTTCTGCCTCCTTATTTCTTAAACCACTTCATAAAGAACAATGTATCAAAGATGTTGATGTGCTGGATCTCCTCCGGCTGAAGCCACGGACACCAGAATTTGGCCGGCCACGGATTGATAAAGCGGTACATCACAACGTAGTAGATCGTCAGCAGCAATAATACCAGCGTCAGGATACGGACGATCCTGTCTCCTTTGGACGCTTCATGTTCGGCATACCATGTACGCTTCTTATTCTTGCCGTAGCCGCGCAGATCCATGGCGTTGGCGATATTGCCCACTTTGCCGAACGCGGTGAAGATCATCGGCACCAGCAGGATCACGGTATTCTTCAGTTTCTTCCAGAGACTGACTTTCTTTCCGGTCAGTTCCAGACCGCGCATCATCATACTGTTACGGATATTGATAAAATCGTTGGCGATATCCGGAATGGTGCGGTAAGCCAGGGAAACGATCGTACAGACCTTGTACGGGAAACCGCACTTGTTTAAACCGGAAGCGAATTCCGAAGGTGTTGTCGCCAGGGCAAATGCCATAACTGACGCAAACGAAGCTGTTCTCTTGATAAACACCACAAAGATATACCAGAGGAATTCCTTGGACAGATAGAATCTGCCGCTCTGCCAGAGGATATGTTCAGCACCGACATTGTTCAGACCGGCTGCCGGGCTTACCACAAACAACATGACGTTACCAATCAAGGTGACGGTTACAAACGTGATCAGGAACATGATTATAATCGGCTTATAGTTGGGCTTCATGGAGATCACTTCCGCAACATTGATCAGTAATAACGGTATCAGGATACGGATATCAAACGTACTGATGATCGCCGCTGTCATCACCAGGAATAACGCTACCTTGGTAAAACCGGTAAGTTTATGCAGGAAGGTAGGCCCCGGCGTATAGTTGATCACAAAACGGTTATTCATGTGTTTTCACCGTCCTTTCGTATTCAATGAAATGACGGATCGCCATCTCGGGATCAATACCCAGGCGTACCGCAAGAGTATACAGGGAGGTCTGTTTCAGGTGTGCCTTACGGATCGTCTCTTCATCCGACAATACACTGAAGACCTTGTCGGAACGGATCATCTTACCATCCGCAAAGACAATTGCCCGGTCAGTATTCTCGATGGCCAGGTGCATGTCATGGGTGATAAACAGGATCGTCTTTCCGTACTCCTTATTCAGGACATTGACGAAGTTCATGATATCCGTATAACTCTTATAGTCCTGTCCTGCCGTAGGTTCATCCAGGATCAGTATATCCGGTTCCAGAGCCATCATCGAGGCTACCGTAACTCTCTTCTTCTGACCGTAACTGACAGAGTCTACCGGCCAGTTACGCATTTTATATAAGCCGCAGGTTTCCAGGGCATTGTTTACCTTCTGGTCGATATATTCCTGGGGTTTCTTACGCAGAGTTAATGCCAGTCCCACGTCATCCTTGATGATATCCTTGACGATCATCGTATTGGGATCCTGCATGACATAACCGACATTCTCACCAATCTCCTTGATGGTCATTCCGCTCTCATCTGTACCGTTGAGATAGATCTTTCCCTCAGTCGGACGGATCGTGCCGCAGATCAGTTTCGCGGCTGTGGATTTACCTGCTCCGTTCTTACCGATGATGGCTACACGTTCTCCCTTGTAGATCTCAAGATTGATATCTTCCAGGACATTCCTGCCGCCGTCATAGTTAAAACTCACATGTTCAAAGCGAAGCACTGCCTCCTGTTTTTCTTCGATCACCGGTTCTCTTTCTTCGGTGAAGAAGTTCTTGAGTTTTGCGGTGTTCTCTGCGGATAATTCCATACTGTTGAGATCAGGCAGATTTCCTACTGAATCCAGATCACATCCTGCGTATTTCATTGCGGTCAGATATAAAGGTTCACGGATTCCATACTTCTTCAGAAGATCGGATTTCAGCAATTCTTCCGGGGTGACATCAGCCTGGATGGTTCCCTCTCCCATCAGGATAATGCGGTCCACGGAACGATAGAGCATATCTTCCAGACGATGTTCGATCACGATCACGGTTTTCTCTTCACTGCGGCAGAGATCATCGATCAAGGCTACAGCGGTCATACCCATCTGCGGATCCAGAGAAGCCAGCGGTTCATCAAAGATCAGCACCTGTACATGGTTACCGAAGACACCGGCAATCGCCACCTTCTGTTTCTGTCCTCCGGATAACTGGAACGGCACATGATCCACAAACTCACGCATACCTACCATATTCAGGTTCTTATCGATAAACGGAAGCATATCCTGCCGCGGGATCATATCGTTTTCCATGACGAAAGCGACATCTTCCGCCACGGTCAGTCCGACAAACTGGGCATCACTGTCCTGCAGTACCGTACCTACCGAATTGGATAACTTGAAGATGGAAGATTTCTTTGTCTCGGTCTTGTTTACCGTACAGCTGCCCTTGATCTCACCGTCAAAGGAGAACGGGATCAAACCGTTGATGCAGTTGCACAGAGTGGATTTACCGCTTCCTGAAGCACCCAGGATCAGGATCTTTTCTCCCGGATAGATCTTCAGGTTGATGTCATGAAGAGTCGGATTCTTCTGTGTCTTATAACGGAAACTGAAATCCTTGAATTCTATGATTGGTTCTTTCATAAGATTCCCTTTCTGTAAATGAAGAATGCTTCCACATCAGCGGAAGCATACCGTGAACGAGGCCATAGGCTTTCGCTTACGGTCTTCTTTTTGATTATTTCTCTTAGTTTTCTTCGGTGAGGTTTGTACGGCTTGCGTAACGGTTTGCCAGCAGTTTGATTACCGGGATACCGATCACACACTCTACGAGGATATTACCTACGCTGGCATATACACCCTGCAGAAGTGATACATTCATATCGCCGCCTTCAAGGACAACAGTCAGCACCTGGGCAACAACACCGAAGGCAATCGCGTTACCGATGATGACACAGACGACATAAATAATCATATGTTTAACATCAAACTTACCTTCGGTAATATAAGCACCGTACAGAGGCAGTGCGCCGATGAACAGGGAAGCTACCGCATTGGCAACCGACCATGCCGGATACATGCCCCAGCCGCCGATCAGGTCTGCAATCGTATTGCCTACACCAGCCGCAACCGCTGCCGGAACAGGTCCGAACATCGCGCCGACAACTACCGGTACGATCATCGCTGTTGTCAATGAAGTATTAGTGAAAATAGGAATACTGCCGTAGTTCATCAGGACACCGAATAATGCAGCACCGATAGCGACGGTAACGATTGTTCTTGTGTTCCATACACCTAAGAGTTTTTCTCCGAAGCTTTTTTGTTCCATGGATTTCCCCTCCTAAATCTTGTCAATTCCATGACTTATTTATTATAACCCCAAATAAATTGAACGAGAAATAATTTCTAACTTAGTACAATAAACTTACAAGAGTCGTCTGTTTTGGAATACAATAAGAATAGAATGAGAGGTAAACATTATGGCATTATTAAAATTTCATGATGGTTTCAAAGGTGAATACGAAATAGGTGATCAGACTCTGCGGATCGGCATGGACGGCATCAAGCCCTATGACATGACTTATGGTGCTATGGCAGCGTGCATGTATTCAACATTCCTGGATCATGTCAACGCCAGAGGTCTCAAGGTAGGCGATGTCGAAGTCTACATTGACGGAAAGAAACGCAAGGAGATTCCTGCAACTCTGGAACATGTGGATATCTTCATGCGTGTGCAGAGCGAAGCACCGGAAGAAGTCATCAAGGAATGCATGGACGGAGCCATGAGAGACTGCTCAATGATCCAGACCGTAATGAAGGTCGCAGTCATTGATTACAGTCTGGAAATGATGTAGTTCTTTACCTGAAAAGGTATGTCCGCGGACATACCTTTTTTCTATGCTTTGTTTAAGTGATAGATCACGTTCATACCCTTATACGCGATATCCGGGTCATATTCATCAATGCAGGAAGTTTGCGCGGCAATCGTGCGTCCCATACCACCTGTGGCAACCACCCTGCACTCCGGGTCATTCATCTCATCCTTGATTGCCTTGACGATATACTCTACCTGACCGATATACCCGTACATTACCCCTGCCTGAATACAGGCAACAGTATTCTTTCCCAGAACTTTCTTTGGCTTACGCAGTTCAACCTCCGGCAGCATGGCCGCATTGCCGGTCAGGGCTGCCGCCGTAGCTCTTACTCCCGGAGAGATCGTCACTCCCGCGAATACTCCTTCTCTGGTGATGTAGGAGTAGGTTGTGGCGGTTCCGAAGTCGATCACAATACAGGATGTGCCGTACAGGGCATATGCCGCAGCCATATCCACGACCAGATCGGCGCCGATTTCGGCCGGATTATCCACCTGGAAATCAAGTCCGCACGGCATGAAGGCATCCACAAACACCGGTGTCTTACTGATGTACTTGATAATACAGGAAGATAAAGAATAATTGATGTTCGGGACAACGCTGGAGATCATGACATCTTCGATTTCTTCCGGCGTGCAGTGATTGTTCTGGAGGAAGTTGTTCAGATAGATCCCGTATTCATCGCTTGTCCGCGGAGTTTTGGTGGTAAGGCGGTACGTACCGATGACCTTATCATCTTTTACGAGTCCCATCGCGATATTCGTATTTCCTACATCTATGGTCAGTAACATATTTTTTCTACCTCTGCTCTTTTTGTATTATAGCATTTCCCGTTATAATACAGGGGAGAAAGAAAGTTGAGTAATGCTTATGAAATATCTTGTTGTTTCTGATATCCACGGTTCGCTCAGCGCTGCGCAATTGGCTGTAAATGCGGCAGAACACCACCATAGTGATGCGATCCTGTGTCTCGGAGATGTATTGTACCACGGGCCCAGAAATGACCTTCCCGCCGATTATGCGCCGAAGGAAGTCACAGCCTTGTTAAATCAGCACTGGCACGAATTCATTGCGGTAAGAGGCAATTGTGATGCCGAGATTGATGATACGGTTTTATCCTTTGCGGTATCCGCGGATTATAATCTGTTCCTGCTGGGTGAACATCACGTATTCATGTCCCATGGGCATGTCTACGGACCGGATCATCTGCCGAAGATGCTACCCGGAGATATCTTCCTTTCCGGACATACCCATGTGCCTACCGCAATGATTCGTGATGGCATATATTTGCTGAATCCGGGGTCTGCGGCATTGCCGAAGGAGAATCATCCGGTGACCTATGCGGTACTGACGGAGGAAGGCTTTACGGTATATACAGCAGAGCATACAGAGTACATGGCTGTGAGTTTCCGTTAAAAAGGCGATCTGAATGAACTTGTCAACGAAAAGTAGACAGTACTAAAAAGACAGATGGAAGCCCTGATCGAGAGTAAACTCGGCAGGGCTTTTATAGTTGAGTTTATACATAGGTCTCTCAAAATTGTAGTAACGAATATATTTATTGATGAAGTCTTCGATGCTGTTCCAGTCATCGAGCTGGTAGTCCGCTTTGATCTGCGCCTTGATCCAGCCGTTCATGGCTTCGATGACCGGATTATCCGTGGGAGTTCCTGCTCGAGACATTGAGCGAATAATGTTATGATTAGATAGAGCTTGGTTAAAGCTTATGGAAGAGAATACTGCGCCTTGGTCTGTGTGGAAATAGAGCGGCTCAGATATTCCTTCCTTTATTAGAAGATCCAGCAGTTTATCCCGGCAGTTGAAGTAAGGTTTTGGGTCTCCAGGCTTATCGGATATATCGCAGGCGATGATCGCGTTATTGAATACATCCAGGAAGAATGTCCATTCATATTGTTTTCCTTTGTGTCGGATCACTGTCATGTCTGATACGACCTTCTGTAAAGGCCCTGTAGTTCGCCAGTTATTCCGGATCTTATTCTCATAGATGATATGTTCTCCTCCGGGTTTTCTGTACTGATAGTGCCGGCATTTTGACTTTATCCCCTCGTATTTACACACTTTATGACAGAGATTATCCGAGAAGAGCCACCCTGTGTGATCCCGGATGACTTTAGCCAGTGCGTGATAGCCGTAAGAAGGGTGTTTTTTGTGTTCTTCTCTGATCAGAACTGTCAGATCTTTCCGGTTCCGTTCATACTGATTGATGTCTCTGTTCAGCCACTTATAATATCCTGATCGGTTTACGGACATCAGTTCACACAATTGCTTTACCGGATACTCCTTACATAGTTCCTGTATTATTTCGTATTCTTTCCGAAGATAGAAACGTACTCCTTTCCGGCACCACCTCCTTTCACCAGATATCCTTTTTTTAATCGTTCGTTCTCTATCTTGAGTTTCAGATTTTCCAGTTCCAGCCGCTCTTCCTTAGTCATAGATTTTGAGGTGTGAAGTGCTGCGAAGGGATTTCCTTTCTTTTTTGGTTTCAATCCTTCAGTTCCTTCCTGTCGGTATGCCTTACACCAATTGGCGATCATACCATCGGAGAGGTCCTCTTTCCGTGCAATCGATCGCAGCGATTCATGATCCTCAATAAATCTCTTTATGATCTTCAACTTATACTCTGATGTGAACCTGCGGTTTTTTCCTCCTTTTGGTCTTCCCATTTGTGGTTCCTCCTTCATTTTGATGATAAGAAAAAGTAGACTTAGTTTTCAGTCCTTTTTGACTTTTTTCTATGTCTACTTTTATCTTACTAGTTCAA
>JAFRMA010000064.1 GCA_017430925.1 Solobacterium sp.
ATACTTCAGAACCTTGACGGATCCGTTCTCGTTGATGAAGTCTTCCGCTGTAGATGCGTTGATGTCATAGATCTGAATCGTGTTGGTCTCCAGAGCGGTCTGTATCTGCTGCTGTTCGAGGATGACGTCATAACGTACGACGTCGACGTTTGCCTTCAGATGTCCAGGCAGTTTCTCGGGATCACCCCACCAGTTGTAGGTCTGCATGAATGTCGCTGTCGCACCAGACTTGAAGTCGATACATCTGTACTGTCCTGTACCTACCGGATCATTACGGAAACGGTCCGGATTCTTTTCGTATTCTGCCTGGCTGATCGCTACGATCGAACCTGTAGCGTTCGCAAGGAATCCAGGATAATACGGATTCTTCAGTGTCAGCTGTCCGGTAAATTCTCCGGTCGCGTGGAAGTCTGTCAGGTTCGCCATAGCTCTTGTCTCGATATACTTGTCATAGAACCACTGCAGATCCTGGGCTGTGATTTGATTGCCTTCAAAGTCGTAGATATTATCGTAGATCTCCCAGTCGATCGTCATATTATCATCTTCGATCGACCATTCCTTGACCAGGATACCGATTTCATTAGGCTCTCCTACGGCTGTGACCCACATCTTATCTAAATAAACACTGCCGATACGCATGCCTTCGATACCGTTGATAAAGAACGGATCGAGAGTCTCAAAGGTCATTGCTCCGGACGCTACCATCGTCTTCTTGTCGGAATCCGGTCCCATCGTGACGTTTCCTTTTTTCGTCCCTTTCGGTGTCGGCACGGTCAGAGTCTCCATATTTTTCAGAATTTCAATCGCGTCGCCTGCCGGGGCAGCTTCCTGCGTCTGTTCAGGTTCTTTCGTTTCAGACGGTGTTGATGTTGCGGGAGTGCCTCCGCCGTTGCCTGAACATCCTGCCAGCAAACCTGCCGCAAGAAGTCCTGCAAATACCTTTCTAAGAGATTTCTTCATTTGTTTTCTTTTCCTCCTCTTGGGTTTTTTTGAACATGAATTTGTGCCGGCCGGGCGTCTCATCTTCTGTTACAAAAAAATCCTAACAAAAGGATTTCTTTTTGAACAATATCAGTTGTCTATAGGGCTATAACATATTTGTTATCGCCCGGAATCTTTCATAATCTCCCGGAAATGATTCTGGAGATAATTCCCGAAAGCTACAGTTGCCGGATTAGGCTTTTCTTTTGTGTTCCAAGTCAGATAGACAGACAGTTTAACATCTGTATCCGCTATGGGTTTTCGAATCGTATTCTCATAACCGGCAAACGGCCAGGTATACTCCGGCATAAGACATACACCGGTCCCGTCATTTGTGCGTATATGCATTGTATGCGGAGAATCTGCCAGAATGATGATTTTTGGTGCGATTCCGACCTTTTCCAGAAATTCATCTACGGATTTACGAAGATTCTTACTCTGATCCAGCATAACAAATGAACATTCCCGCAGGTCATCTATGGTAATCGTTTCTTTCACCGCCAGAGGATGGTCTTTTGCCATGGAAACAAGAATTCGTTCTTCCATCAGTTTGACCGTATATTCCTCATGAATTTCATCGATTGCCTCATGGATCATCAGATCCCATTCCGATTCTCCAGGTCTCAGAACACTTTCAAAGCGGGCACTTGGATCCAGGTTCATGTAGTCTTCCATAAATCTGGCAATTACCGGTGATCCTGCGCATACCGCAAAACGGATCCGTGAGCTGCCGCCTGTAGAGATATCTTCCAATTCTCCGTGCATTTCATCTATATCTTTGAGGATCGTCTGTGTCCACCGGTATACGGTCAGACCAAATTCATTGATCTGGATACGGTTTCCCTTGATCCTCTCAAACAAAGGATGCCCCAGTTCTCTTTCCAGGTTCTTTATAGAACGTGAAAGCGCCGGCTGAGCCACATGCAGTTCTTCTGCGGCTTTTGTCATATTTTGCAGCTCCGCGATACGCAGAAAATACTGCAGATCTGTCAATGATAACACACTATACCTCCGTTATTATTACTATACCATATTGAATATCTTAGCGTCCCTGAAACCTGCAACTCTGTTGAAGAGACGCATACGTTTTCCACGTTTTGTTGTATGATAGGAATATGTTTTTTCAGGGGTTAGAGAAGAAAGTTAAAACACTGATCTGGTGTCTGGTGATAGTAGAGTGTATTCTGTGCGTGGGGATTACGCGTATGATCGTACAGTACTATACAAAACCGGCGATTCTTTTCACGGAAGATGCCGTGAAACAGGAAACCCTCACAGGTTCAAAGAGTAAGGTATATCTTCCCCTGCCGGAACACACTACTTTGGAAGAAACCCTGCAGGATCTGAAACAGTGCTCTGTGACCGGGAACGTGATCAAGACGAATGTACACATTTCTCCCGTGGGGAAGAGTCTGCTGCGTAAATATATGCGGGCGATTGAAGAAGAAGCCTCCCTGGGTTTTATTCTTCTGGATCTCCGGCATGGGCAGTATCTTTCCTACAATACGGAACAGTTGTTTTATCCTGCCAGTACGATCAAGGCACACTTCGCCGCAAGTCTTGTGGATACTTATCCAGAGTTATATAAAACCCGTTACAATGATCTCTTGAATCTTCTGGTCTGGTCGGATAACGACACCTATTTTAAAATGGCAGTAACCTATGGCATACATGTCCTGGATCACTGGTGTGAGAAAGCAGGAGTACGCAAGGATATTGCGGCAAACATGTATATCGACCAGACAACAATGGAGAATGCATGTCTCTGGGCTGTAAATTACTACTGGTTCATTGAGAATGAAACCGGGCAGGAACTGAGTGAGCTCTACGAATCTCCGTATATCTCTTCCATCCACAGTAATGCGGAACCAGGAGAAAATACACGTACCAAGGCAGGGTGGTTTGAAGACATTGAGGAATACTTCGCGACATCCGACGCGGGGATCATCTACGAAGGGGAACATCCGTATCTTCTTGTGATCATGACTGATCTTCCGGCGGATTTTGGGTTACTGGATCCTCTGACAGATACGCTCATGAATATCCATACCGAGATGATTAAGAATGAGGCAAAAATGTATCATTATAACGATTAGGGCTTATAATAAACCCATATATTCAGATTTACGGAGGAATTGAAATGAAAAAGACATTCCTGAACATATTCCTTGCGGGAGGGATCTTCCTGGGCGGATGCGCAGCACAGCCGGCTTCCCTGCCTGCCCTGCCGTCACCGGAGTTAGAACCCGGGATACGCGGTGAACAATTCGGTATCGATAAGAATATCAACGAAAGTACGATCGATCAGTATCTTGGGCGTGAGGATACGATCTACAGAGATATGCGTATGCTGGTGGATACAGCGAACTACGAGGCAATCGGCGGAGATTCCTGCCTTTCCGGAATCGTAGAGGGCTTTGAGGTTGTGCCTTACCCCTATCTGTGTAATGTGGAAGGTCTGCCCGCAGAAGTAGGAGAAGGATATTCCGGCAATACCTTGTTTACGGTTTCTGAAAATGGTTATACCGCCAACTATGACGAATCCATGGAAATCCTGGAATACCTGTTCCCGAAAGATAAGAATATCATCCTGATGTGCGGTGGCGGCGGATATGCCGGAATGACGAAGAATCTGCTGGTGTCTCTTGGCTGGAATGAAGAACACATCTACAATGCCGGGGGATTCTGGTTCTACGAAGGGGACCACGCAGTCAATGTCAAACGGGAAGAAAACGGAAAAGTCTATCATGACTTCCACAAACTTCCCTACCATCACATTGAATTCAGTGATCTGCACAGAATCGGTGAAGTTCACGAAACCACCGGCAATGACACACAGGTCATCTCCGATATACCTGTGATTACTGCTGAAGAACTGAATCAGAAAGTCTCTCAGGGAGATCAGTTTGCGTTATTCATCTGGCTGCCGGGTTGTGTATCCTGCCGCGATTTCAGCCCGGTGATCTCCGAGTATGAGAAAGCTGGTCTGGTGGATATCTATGCTTTCTCATTAGAAGGTGTGAAAGCTGAAGATACGATCCTGAAAGATGAAATCAAGTATACGCCTGCCGTAGTGATCATCGATCAGGGGGAGATCGTTGCCAGATTACTTCCGGATAAGGATGAGGACATCCCCTACTACAAGAATACAGAGAAACTCTCCGAGTGGTTCCACGATAAGATCGGTACAGAGATCATCTCCGGAAGTGCGGAATCAGAGATCAGCGACTGTAATTCCGGATGTGAAGTACACGTCAAGGGATAAGCACAATAAAAGCAGTTATAAGCGTAATGCCTGTAACTGCTTTTCTTATCTCTGTTTATCTGTGCGGTTATAACGCGGCGCCGATTTCGATGAAATTGATCTCTCCGTCTTTCTTAAGCAGTAATCCCTTGCCAAACTCAAACGTATCATAGTACCGTTCCAGTTCGTATTTACCGCGTTCTGCGCCGTAGTTCTCCGCCAGGGTCACTGCGGTTTCTTTGCTTTGGAGAAGAATCAGACAGTTATCGCAATCCTCAAGAATTACTGAGCCTTCATCAATAAACAACTGGTTCTGGTTGGTGGTGACAACGACAGAAACGCCTGCACCACGTACATCTTCCACCATCTTGAGCAAACTATATTTATTCCGGTCATCCCGAAGATACGGGTAGATTTCATCCACAACGACCAGATCTCCTTCATGGACAAACTCAATGACTGAGCTCATTACCTTGGCAAGGATATGTTCAGGATCATCCTCATACAAAGCTAAGAGATCAATGATCGTGAGTTTTTCCTGTACATCTATGGCTGTGTTCTCCTTGTCCACATGGATAAATGTTTCTCCCAGGCCATGGTAAGAATCCGGTTTGTTGGTAAGCAGAAGCACCTTGCCGTCAACGATCCTTCCTGCGGCTGTACGGATAAAGAATGTTTTACCGGATAATTTATCTCCTGTAACCACTGTAACGGAAGGCAGCTCCAGGGAAATCAGTTCATCCTGGTTGTTTTTGCCAATAATCAGATTATTCATATCAGTTCCTTTCTTTCTGTACGTAATACCAGAAAACAACAACTTTCTTCGTGTCTATCTGTATTTATTATATACCAGAGAACAGAACATTTCGTACTTCTGAAGGACACAATATGTTCGTTCTGTGAGATAATACTGTCACTGAAGATGAAACCACAGTTGCCTAAAACTTACTCTATACCAATGAGTGATGTTTATTTGTCCAAGGATACCTGTCTTGCGAAAGCCAGGCAGATCCTGAGGGATAAAGCCATTGACGGTATGAGTGAACAACAGATCGCCATGGAGATCTATTTTCATGCGGCTGCGTACTACACATGCGTATTTCTGGAGAAGTTTCATCTCAGGATCAACTATATCAAGCGGAAAGCCGATCCCATCGACCTGGCAGATAACGGTGACACGGGATTCCGCAGGATAATCTACAGGATCATCTGGGCATTACCGGAAGTAAGAGGAAAAGACAAACATGAAATTTGAATGGAAGAGTGACGGGAAAAGAATTCTGATCATTGTTTTTGCGGCATTCCTGATGGCGATGAATATCAAGACGTTTGTACGTACCGGTGATCTATTCCCCGGCGGCGCGACGGGATTGACGATTCTGGTGCAGCGTTCGGCGCAGATGTTCTTTTCTCTGGAGATTCCGTATACGGTGATCAACCTGATTCTGAACGCGATACCTGTGTATATCGGCTTCCGCTACATCGGGAAGAAATTCACACTGTATTCCCTGTTGATGATCTTTCTTACCGGTATCTTTACGGATATGATTCCCGGGTATGTGATCACCTATGACATCCTGTTGATTGCGATCTTCGGAGGTATCATCAACGGTACTGTGATCAGTACATGTCTGCGGGCAGATGCGACTTCCGGCGGTACGGATTTCCTGGCTATTTATCTCTCGGAGAAGAAAGGGATCGAGTCCTTTAACTTCGTGCTTGGCATCAATGTGATCATCCTGGCCACAGCAGGTTTGTTGTTCGGGTGGGATAAAGCTTTATACTCCATTATCTTCCAATATGTTTCCACACAGACATTACATCTTCTCTACCGGAACTATCAGAGACAGACACTGATCATCGTTACAGAAAAAGGAGATGAGATTGCTTCAAGGATCCATGAGATCTGCCATCACGGTGCTACCCTTCTCGACGGTATGGGAGCGCATGAACATAAAGAACGTAAAATCGTTTACTCGGTAGTATCCGTATCGGATACACAGAAAGTTATCGCAGAAGTACGGAGGATCGATCCGCATGCGTTTGTGAACTCCATCCGCACAACAGAGATTGCCGGACATTTCTACATGAAGCCGAAGGACTAACCGGGAGGAACGAGTATGACCGCAGAATCTGATCACAAGAACGCTTCCGCACCGGAAGTCCACGCAATCCCTTATCCTGAACAATATACGGGACGTCTGAATGAGGCCGGGGCTTCTGCGTTTGCAGGGAAGACGAACCACATTCATTCCCGGTATTACGTGTTTAATGATTACTACAACATGGAGAGCGATGAGACTCTTCATATCCTGACCCATTTCCGGACCTACCAGCAGACTACGGAATATACCTGCGGAGCAGCGTGCAGTCTGATGGTACTTAACTGGTTTGGACGTACAAAGTATCACGAGATGGTGGTCAGCCAACTGATTGAAAGTCTTCCGGAACAGGGATCCAGTGTGGAGAATATCGCGGACTTCTTTGACCTGATCGGCTGGGATGTGGATTTCCACGCAGGTACAGATCTACGTTTCAGCGAGCCGAAAGAGTTTGAACGCTATGTCATTGACTGTATCGATCATCAGACTCCGATACTTGTGGACTGGGTCGACTGGGCAGGTCACTGGCAGGTAATCATCGGTATTGATACCTGCGGTACGGAAGATCCGTTTGATGATGTACTGATCCTTGCGGATCCCTACGATGTGACCAATCATTTCCAGGATGGATATTATATCTTCCCTCTTGCACGTTTCTTCTATATGTGGCGTGAAGGTCCGTGTGCACACAAAAATGAACCGTACCAGCAGCCCTTTGTGGCAACCAGGCCAAAAACGAAATAAAAGTACTTCCCTGATTACGGAAAGTACTTTTCATACTGTAGAGTATAGAAACAATATCTCAGGCTTTCTATGATTTTTTGTTATCTGGTACATCCTCAAAATCACTGAGTCCGATAACACCTTCAACCGGCAGTGAGAAGGCAATACCGTGTCCCTCTTTATCCAGACCGGCATGAACATACCCTTAGATAATCAGAGATTGAGAGATTTCTTAATGGCAATAGAGCCTGTCATTCAATCTTTGTATTCATGGGCATGTGAACATGAAAAAGTTGAACCATCTCTTTTTTTCTGTTCCTGAAAATAGGTGCTATTCTTACCGATTAGGATTAATAGCGACAAAATTAGCGAAATTGGTTTTATTCAGTAAACAAAACCATAGAGAGGAAAATGTAACGATGACTCCCGGTCATATAAGCACTTACCAACGTTTTGTATGGGGGTAAAATATGATTCATCTGTGCGAAAAAAAGTAATAATTTAGCGTGTGGTCGGCAAATTGTCGGCAAATCCGCAAATATTCAGCAAAAACTAGGTAATTATAAGCAAACGAAAACCGCACGATTATGGCTTAACCATGCGGTTTTTTTCAATGGTGAGCGCTAAGGGACTCGAACCCATGACCCCTTCCACGTCAAGGAAGTGCTCTCCCAACTGAGCTAAGCACTCATGTACTAAGAATATTATCATAGTTACACAAAAAATCAACCGATTAATTCAATGAGGGTCTCTTTCGAGACCCTCACTATAATTATTCTTTTTCGATCTTTGCGTCTACCGCGTTCTTCTTTACAGATTCAATACCGTTCAGGCAGCTCTTCTTGGACTTGTAGCCTTCGCTGACCGCAATGATCTGTCCGTTCTTTGCTTTCAGACGGAAACGGAATTCACCGGCTTTGTCTGTATAGACTTCAAACTTCGGATTTGTTTCTTTTGCAAAATCTTCAACTGTCTGATCTTCAACAGCAGCGACAGGAGCATTCTTCATTACACTCTCAATACCGTTCATGCAGGATCTTTCAGATTTGTAGACTTCGGATGTGGCGATGATTTCACCGTTGGAAGCTTTCAGGTTGAACTTGATTCCTGTCTTAACTTCCTTTACTACAAATTTACCCATTATATTACCTCCGTAAATTAATTAACTCTATTATAGCGAGAATATTCGGCTTTTGTTTCACAAATCATCACAGGATGATAAGAATTTACTGATTATTACCGCGTATCCGGTTATTCCCCACGGTAGAAAGCTCCGATTTTCGCCAGGGCTTCCTGCGATTCCGGACAATCAAATAACGGGAATACGTGGAACAGGCCTTCCCAGACATTCAGAGTGACATCCACACCTGCCTCTTCCGCCGCTTTAGCCACTGCCACAGAATCATCGTAGAGGATCTCTTCCGTGCCCACATTCAACATCAATCTCGGGAATCCGGTATAATCACCCTTACACGGAGATACATACGGACATTTCGCTTCTTCATCCGTGCAGTAGAAGGTCAGAGACTTCCATGTGCCTTCCCGGTATTGTTTCAGTGCTTCCTGTTCTTCCTCCTCGGTCAGAAGACTGCCGATCATCGGGTCACGGTTAGCCCGGGTAATCCTCGACTCAAAGCCGCCGTCAAAGTTCGTCGAAGGAGAGAATGCGCATACTGCACCGGGTACCGGCAGATAGTGGTCTTTCAGGTACAACGTAGTGGACAAGACAAGATTTCCTCCGGCACTTTCCCCGAAGAAGAAGATATTCTCCGGCGCAAAGCCTTTCTTCAACAGCCATACATACGCTGTAACACAGTCTTCCACATGCGCGGGATACTTGTATTCCGGACAGCGGCGGTAGTCAATGGAGAAGGAATCGATACGGCTGGCCAGTACCAGTCTGGCAGTCAGATCTCTGCGGGACAGTGCTGATCCGGTGTTGAAACCACCGCCATGTACGAACAGGATCACTTTCCCGTCCAGGCGGTCTTCACCGGTATAGTGCAGCCATTCTCCCGGCACGGTATCCGCGTAATCTTGTTCCAGACGCAGTTTGTCGGGCAACACTCTCTTTCTGGCATTCTCATCGGTAAACCGTCTTTCATTGTAGATACTCTCGATCAGGGCTGCTCTGGGGTCTTTCCCTTTCGCGTTCGCAGATCTTTTTCTCTTGTTCTCAAATAACAGGTCAATTGCAGTTTGTGCTTCTTTACTTACCATAGACTAATCCTCAAATATCATTTCTACTTTATACTGCGGAGATACTTTCGTTACCAGCGGTTGGAAGATCTCCCAAGTCTTCATGATGGCGAATTCATCCGCCTGTTCATATAATTCTTCGGTATCCAGACGAGTTCTCATCGCTTCGATCACAGACTTGGATAATTCGTTTTGTTCTTCTGTAGTTAAGGTGATATCTCCCCAGGCAAGCAGACCTTTTTCGGTATCTTCGAATTCTGTCTTGTCCAGATCCGGATTGATATACTGCAGTTTTGTATGAGGGATCTTGATGTATACCGTACGTGTATCGTTATCTACCGTGATGTGTTTTCCGTCAATATGACTGAGATCTACGGTATATACTCCGGTGCCGTAATAGGTCAGATCCTTGACTTTACTGAAGATTGCCCAGTTGCCCAGACCTGCTTTGGTAATGGTTGTCTGAATGGATAACGGCTGTTCCATGACGATCAGTTCCTGATGTTCGCTGGCTCCTCCAAGTACCGCGTCTTCAAAGTCTGCGGCAGTAAAACCAAGGAATCCGTCATCTTCAATGACCAGATCTGCGTCTACGGTTGATGTGTCGGTATGTCCGGAGACTGCCGGCAGCGGATCACGCATATACCACCAGGTACCTGCCGCTCCGATCAGAAGTCCGAAGATCAAGCCAAACAACAGACCTTTCAGGAAACCACCTTTCTTTCTTACAACGGTTGAACCGATAGCAGAAGCTGCCAGGGCTGCGCCTGCGGATAAGATTTCCTTGTTCAGCTGTGCTTTCCGGGCTTCTTCTTCCTCTTTTTCCCGCTGGATCCTTTCGGCTTCTTCCCGGGCAAGACGTTCTTTCTCTTCCTTCTCTTTTACTGCCTGTTCATAGGCTTTTTCGGCATCCTTCTCGGCTTTGGCTTTCTTCTCCTTCAGCGCGTTCAGGGAATCGTTTTGTTTCTGGGTCTTTTCGTTGGTTATGGTTTCTGCCTTGGCGTCAACTTTGATCTCTTTTTCTTCTGACATAACGTATCTCCCGGTTATTCAATAATGGATTCTGCAATCTCTGTACCTGCGCAGAGTAATGTCAGTAATACAGCGCTCTGACATCCCTTGTATGCGCCGGCTTCACGGAATTGTTCCTCCAGAGTATGACACTTACTGTCGTAGTCGTCACCGCCGCCTAGGCAAACCGCAGGCAGTCCGACTTCCAGAGCACGGCTGCAGTTTGTGGCGCCGCCTTTGCCTAACCGCGGTTCTTCACAGCCCAGATATTCCGCGATTGCCATGGTTCCTTCCACGATCGGCGCATGATCATCCTGGGTGCCGGCATTGACATCACACACATGGCGGTAATCATAAGTGATTCTGTCCATGCCCCAGCGTTCTGTTTCTTCTGTGCAGGCTTCTTCGATACAGCGGAAGATCTCCTTGCGTAAAGCCTCCAGATCCTCCTGGGAATTGGAGCGGAAATTCAATAACAGTGTTGCCTTATTGACGATCGCATGGATAGCGGAATAACTTCCCGCAAAACATCCGGTAACAGCGAATGTCGTATGGGATTCTTCCGGCACACGTAATTCGTTGATCTTGGCCATGGCTCTTCCTGCCGCAGCGAGAGGATTGGCGACCTTCGCAAAAGCACCTGCCGCGTGCCCGCCGATCCCATGGAAATTAAACTCATACGTCTGAATACCGGTAGCCTGATAGGTCACTGCCTGATAACCGCTGCCGTCAATCGAGATACTCGCGTCTAACTCCGGATGATGAGTCACGTAATAACGCATACCGCCCAGCTGACCCATACCTTCTTCTTCCACAGTGCCGACAAACTGAATATCTCCCTTTGTCTGTATGCCTGCCGCATTCAGCGCGCGGATCACGGACAGTACTGCCGCAAGACCTCTTGTGTCATCATTTATACCCGGGCAGTAGATCCAGCCGTTTTCTCTGCGCAAATTCAGTTCGGTTTCCAGGGGGAATACGGTGTCCATATGACCTTCTACCAGAACTGTTTTTCCCTTTCCGGTACCTTTGCGGATACCTATCGCATTCCCGTATTCATCGATATGACAGTCGGTTAATCCTTCTTCCTTGAACATTTCCAGAAGTCTCTGCGCTTTTTTCTCTTCATGGAATGTCGGAGCCGGAATCAGTGTCAGTTCGATTTGTCTTTGGATGATCTCTTCCTGGTCTTCTTCGGTATACTTCAGCGCTTGTAATACTGCAGGATCTTTTGTCAGTGCATCTAACGCGTTTCTGACCTTGTCAGATACTTTATATTCCATTATTCTATCTCTCCATATAATCTGCGGGCATTCTCCGAAAGCACCATACGCGCGCTCTCTTCCGCCCTCTTCTCGCTTAACAAGCCGTCATCCACCAGATCACTCATAACCCTTGCCATGGCGATCTTCGAGGACTTGGCAGCTGCCCATGCGCCTTCAAACGCGCCGTGCTGACCGGAACCAAGCATGATCCTGCTGTGCGGAGCCTGTCCCATGACTTCCTTTAACATCGCCGCAAACCCCAGTCCCTGCCATGGCAGAGTCTGTGAGAAGTCTACATAGATATTCGGGAAGTTGTAAGCCATGATTGCGGCATTGCGGGTAAACGGGAAACCTCCGTGTAACATGACGATATTGGTTTTCTCGTGTCTTCCGTCACTGAGGAACGGTGCCAGCAGTACCGGGTCATGGGAATACACCGTGGTATTACTGCGCATGCCTGTGGAACCGGTATGAATATGAATACTGATATCCAATTCAGCGCACAGGTACAGGATCTGGTCAAACATTGCGTAGTAGACTGCACGGAAAGCTTCCCTGTCCCCTTCTTTTGCCTTAGCGAAACACTTCTCCGCTTCATCCGGAGTAACCAGATATGCGTTCATTCCGCACTTCTCTGCGATATGTCCCTTGATTCCCATAAAGCCCTGAGAAACCGCGTCTGTGATACTCATCTCCAGTTTCTGAAGCAGAGATTCAAACGTATCTTCTTTCTTGAGCAGGTCAAAGTAAACATCTTCAAAACGGAACAGACGATTGACATGATTCGGTATACATGTGGTCAGGGGATCACCCATCGGCAGTTCACTCTCCAGTGTACTGGATACGATATGTTCCTCATCGTAGAGACTCTGCACATACTTGCGTATGCCTTCTTCCGTGCCTCCGATCACCTGGTTGCGTGCCTCCACCACGGCTTCCACGGTTTCCTCACAGCCGAAACGCTCCGCCATGAAGTGCACCAGCATCAAGACCATCGGCAGATCTCTTAACGTATCCAGGTGTTTGCGGGAAGGAAATTTTGCACCGTCTTCATCACGGGAAGACATCGGTCCGTGATTATAACTCTTCAGGAACTGGTCCACGGTTACAACTGGTTTGTCCATATCCAATACATGTGTATGGTTGTCGTAGAAATTATACTGTGAAAAATCAAACTTCATGATTGTACTCCTTATGTATTAATCATAACAAAAGTACTGCCCATAAAAAAATACATGACTCTCATCATGTATTGTTTTTCAAAACTTCTTCGTATTTCTTGATCTTACGGTTCAGAATCGTCATCGCTTCGTCGATTTCCTGCCGTTGTCTTTCCAGCTCCAGGCGCTGTGTTTTCAGCAGTTCTATTCTCTGCGGAAGCGTTTCTTCTCCGGCGAGATTCAGTTTTACATACTTTGCCAGAGCATCAATCGGCAAGCCTGCCCTGCGCATCCATATCGCAAGCTGCACCCACTGCAGATCTTCTTCCTGATAGTTGCGTATACCGCTCTTGTTTCGTGTTACACGAGGAATAATCCCTGCTTTTTCGTAATACCGCAGGGTATCCACCGAGATGCCGTATTTTTCACTGACTTCTGTTATTGTCATACACGCCTCCGAAAAAATGGTAATCCCTGAAGTGTACTCCATGTCAACAGAGGAATTTCCTGTACTCAGTTTGAAATATAAAATTTTTATTTAGGTACCTTGACATCTGGACCGGACCTGTTATAATGTGCTTGCCTGAGATAGTTAGGCACCTAACGAAAGGAGAATCAAATGAACGAAGAAAGAGAAAAAAGATACTGCCCGCAATGTGAAAACCATTGCCCCGAAGATGAATTGAGATGTGGCCGGGGTCATCACTACTTTGAAGAAGATGACATGGAACATAACCATGGCGAATATCACGAAGGAAGACCCGGGCACGAAAAACGTTGTCACCGCAGAGAAGGATTCCAGGAAAGATCCCCGTTTGACCGCAGACCCCAGCCGGATATGCCGCGCAGACATGAGTTCCCGGAAAGACCTCCGTTTGGCAGTCACAGACCACAGCCGGGCATGCCTCATGAGCCTGGATTCCGCCGCCCGCTTCCGTTTAACCCTGAAAGTCTGGAAGGCTTGATCATGACAAGTGCCAGGGAGATCCGCCGTCCCGGAAGACAGCACTTCGGATCCACCCAGGACAAAATCGTCCGTATCCTGTACGAAAATGGCGGCACAATGGGCCAGAAAGCCTTGCAGGAGTTGCTGCATGTCCAGCCCGGATCCATTAGTGAGATCCTTTCCAAGATGGAAGAAAAAGGACTGATAACCCGCGCGAAGGCAGATTCAGATAAGAGAGCTTCTCTGATCTCCCTGACAAACGCGGAAAATCCGCAGAACCAGGAAAGTGTATCCTTTGATGCATTAAGTGAAGATGAACAGGAAACTCTGAAGAGTTTACTGAAAAAACTTCTGGCCAGCTGGAAGCCGGAGTAAACGGATTACAGCCTGACCGGTATGGCTTTGCTTGACTGTTATACCGGGATATGCTAATTTACATGTGAAGTTGGATGCACGGAGTGCTGCCGAATCAGGCTGCACTCCTGTTTTTTTGGGTAGGCTGTATGGAAAAGAAAACACTGATCAAAGATCTTACAACCGGAAAGATCGCCCCTACGTTACTGAAGCTGGCATATCCGGTAATGCTGTCAAATCTTCTGCAGACCGTATATAGTATGGTCGATATGATCATTGTCGGACAATACGAAGGAAGTGTCGGGTTATCTGCGGTATCCGTAGGCGCAGACCTGATTCATCTCTTTACGTTTATCGGTATGGGTTTTGCGACAGCAGGTCAGATCATGGTTTCCCAGTATATCGGCGCCGGTAAACATAAAGAACTGAATGAAGTGATCGGTACCCTGTTTTCCTTCAGTTTTCTCTGTGCCTTGATCCTTACTTGTATCAGTTTACTGAATATCTCCGGATTCCTGCGCATGCTTCATGTGCCGGAAGCGGCGTTTGCGGGTGCTCACGCATACGCATTGTGCTGTACATGGGGACTTGTATTCATGTTTGGCTATAACATGGTTTCGGCGATTCTGCGCGGTATGGGCGATTCCCGTCATCCCATGTACTTTATCGGTCTTGCGGCTATATTAAATATTATTCTGGATTACCTGTTTATCGGCTTTCTGCACATGGGCGCGTTTGGTGCTGCTCTGGCTACGATCATGGGTCAGGGAACATCTTTCCTGCTTTGCATGTATTACCTGTACAGACACAAGGAAGCCTTCGCCTTTGATTTCCGTTTAAGCAGTTTCCGCATCTCTTCCAAGCCGGTGTTTACCATGTTGAAACTGGGTATACCGATTGCCATCCAGACAGCCGCAAGCAGTATCTCCGGATTATTTGTTGTCTCACATATCAATACGTATGGGGTCGCCGCATCAGCCATCACCGGCGTCGGGAACAAGATGAACAGTATCGCCCTGATCGTAGCCAACGCCATGAATACTTCTTCGTCCTCGATCGTTGGTCAGAGTTTCGGTGCCGGCAAGATCGGCCGTGTAAAAGCTACGGTATATCATGTATTTGTCTTTGACCTGATCTTTGTAAGTACACTGAGTATCCTGGTATTGTTATTCCCCGAACAGATCTTCTCTATCTTCAATTCCGGGAGTGATGTCCTGGCTTTATCACATATCTATGCGCCGGTACTTGCGATCGCCTTCATGGGTTATGCGTTCCGTTCTCCCAGCCTTGGGTTCATCAACGGTCTGGGTCAGTCCAAGATCAATTTCCTGATGGGTGTAGCGGAAGGATTTATCCTGCGTATAGGTTTAACCTATCTCTTCGGAGTAGTCCTGGGATTCGGCCTGCGTGGTTTCTGGTATGGTTCAGCGATTGCCAGTTATGGTTACGCATTGGTTGTCTTTCCCTACTTCTTCAGTAATACATGGCAGAACCGCAAAACAGTTGCGGAATAAGGAGGTAAATGTATGGGTTTTATTGAACGTCCGATTATTACGGAAATTGCGCCGAAAACGTATCACATCAATGAGTGGGGTGTGGATTGTCAGTATCTTCTGATTGGTGATGAAAGAGCTTTACTGATCGATACCGGGACCGGATTATACGATGTCCGCAAGACCGTGGAAACACTCACCGATAAGCCGTATGACGTTGTGGTGACGCATATGCACGGGGATCATAACGGCGGCAGTGACCAGTTTGCACAAGTGTGGATACACCCGCTGGATATTGCCCTGGTACCGCAGGCAGAAGCCATGAGTACGCCGGAAGCCATAGCTGTGAAAATGAAACGTTTTACGGAGATGAAGACTGTCGGTCATTATGAGACAGGTTTATTTGCCTATGGATGGCCCAGATATGATCAGGTATTCCCCTACGAACAGTTAAAGAAACTACCTGCAGTGAACAAGTGCACCTACCTGGAGTTACAGGATGAACAGGTTTTTGAGTTAGGAAACCGGGAAGTGATCGTATATCACACACCGGGGCATACTCCCGGATCAGTCAGTCTTCTGGATAAGAAGCGCAGGATCCTGTTTGCCGGTGACGCGATGAATTCCAATGTCGGCACACGTTCTGTCGGAGGCGCATATTCCGGGGTAACGGTATCTGCGATGTTACGGGGATTACTGCGTATCCAGGCGATGAGAGATCAGTATGATCAGACCTTTACCGGTCATGTCTCCTACGCGGAAACCGTGGATGTTTTCTCCCAGCCGGCAGAGATCCTGGATGATGTCATTGAGAATCTGCGGTCGATCTTACGTGGTGATGCGAAGATCATCCAGATGCCTTCCCACCTGAAACCGGAACTGGTAATGCCTACAGCGATCTACCGCACAGCCGCGACGATCTTCCATCCGGATCTTTTGTGGGAAGATGGTGAAGAACACATCGTTCCGTAATTTATCACAGGTTATACAAAGATTATCCATCAATGAAGAAGATAAATCGGTTATAATAGAGTATACTTTTATTGTTCACTAAAGGCAGACCGATGGATATTCGGAGGTATACATGTCGATCGATAAAGAGACCAGAAAGAAAGCCAATATATACTTTTTCACCAAAGTACTTGTTAATACTTTTCTGATTGTTCTGGGAGCTGTACTGATTGCTTTATTCTTACGCAGGATGCAGTACGAGACAGCGCAGTTCAAACAGAGAGAAAGCAGTGAAGCCGCACTTGTCGAAGTTATTGAAACCCTGAAGGAAAACGAGCAGTCTGTCAAGGAACTGAGTTATATCTATCATGATGCCAACCAGGATATGCTGGATGATCTTCATCGTCTTCTGACCAGCGGTCTTTTTGATTCTCTCGTTACAGCCGATAATGAAACACGTTCCCGGATCTTTGCGGATATTGTCGAGCGTTCCGGTGTAGATTATCTTTTCATCATGTCTGACAACGGTACAGTGCTTCTGTCACCGTATCCGGAATATCATAATGTCGATCTTGTACACGAGAATCTGCTGACGAGGAAGAACCAGAATCTTCTTCTGCGCGGCACCCGCAGCGCTACCGGTGTGATCACTCCTGCTCTGGAAGACAACAATTACGGCTATTACTACTTCTACTCAATGAAGAGCAGTTATAACGGCACAAATTATCATCTGGTCCTTGGCGCGAACGCGGAAATGCTGGATGTGCAGATTGCCTCCCTGAAAGATCTTTCGGCAGTACTGAGCAGGGCTGCCATAGAAAACAACGGATTCATGTTCGCGGTTAATACCGAAGATAATTCCTTCCTGTATTACCAGAACGGCAACGAAGTCCTGACCGGTCAGAATGCTCTGGATACCGGTTTATCACCGAAAGCTCTTCAGGATGGCTATTCAGGTGTGGAAACGATCAACGGTACCAGATATTACTGTGTATCCAGGACCTATGGTGACCGTACAGTGATCTGCGCCGTGGCAGATACCGGGGAGATCTACATCAATGACCGGTATGTACTGTTCTGGTCGATTGCCGGATTTATTCTGGTCATGCTGCTGTGCCTGGCTTACGCAATCGTTGTCCGGAATGACTTTGTGCGCAATGCCGTTGTCACCGACAAGAAGATCTTCTCCCGCAAGAATAAGACTCCGATCATCTTTGACCGCTCGATCTTCAAGAAAGTATTCCCGCTGATGATTGCCGGTGTTCTGGTGATCTACGGTATCTCGTTCTATACGCAGACCTTGCTGGAAATCTCAGAGTGTATCGATGAATCCGTAGTTGCCTTAAACGATGTTACAGCGCGTTATGAGGAAGGTACGGTAAACCGCAAGGTTATTCAGGATTATTATGATAACCTGTATCTGGCCAAAGCCAGATTGATCTCCTACCTGATTGAGGAAGATCCTTCGGTGCTGAATGAACCTACGACCCGTTACTATTCCTCCTACAACAAGGAAGGAGATCGTGTATTCCTTGTTGATGATGAAGGAAACCGCCTGCGTTCAGTTGCCTCTTCCGCACTTCTGCAGGAACTATGTGATGCCAACGATCTGTACTCAATCTACATTTTTGATGAAGATGGACGTACGATTGCCACAAATACACCCAACTGGTACTTTACCATCAGCCATAACGCGGAGGACCAGTCATACCCGTTCCTGCGCATTCTGGAAGGGAAAAATGACACCTACGTACAAGATGCCATGACGAGTGATGTCGGCGAATTATCCCAGTATATCGGCTCTGTACTGACTTATTACACAACGGCTGATGAACAGGGAAATACCGTATATGTATCACGCTTTGATTATGAACAGTCCCAAGCTGAAGGAACCGAATCTGAAACTGTCATTACTCCCCACCGTTCTCTGGTACAGATCGGATTAAACAATGAACTGACAGCCAAATTCCTGGCTTCGACAGAAATCAGTAAGATCTTGTCTTCCGACCTTCTCAGCGGAGGCTTCATTGTTCTCTTTGACAACACACCGGAACACATTTGTATGTATTCTCCGACAGAAACAAGTATCGGAAAGAGTGCCGGAGAACTCGGTGTATCTGCCAAGGCATTCGGTGACAGTGATTACTATGGATTTACCCATGTGAACGGAAAGACATACTTCCAGTATTTCCACTATACAAACGGTTATTACGTCGGTACGGCAATTCCCCGCAAGAGTATGTATCAGTCCAGATTTACCATAGCGGTAATCACTTCCCTGACCAGCCTCCTGCTGATCATGATCCTGTCCCTGACCGTTACCCTGACCACGGAGGAAGAAGAACTGCTCTATGAGACGATGAGTGAAACAGATCTGGAAAATGCTCTGGATTCCGCAATCTTCAACATTGTTCTGCCTTCCGGGCGTAAATCTTCTACGGTCAAGGCTGCAGCCAGATGGAATAACCAGAGAATCCCCTGGAGTGAAAAAAACCCGGAACAGAAACTGTTAATGCTGATCAGTTTTGTCTTCGGAATCCTGATCCTGTATGTGTTGATTTCCATCATCGGCGCAGACCGCTTCTTCCCTGAAAACTCCATTATTCACTACATCCTGAGCGGCAACTGGGATAGAGGTGTAAATATCTTTGCGTTCAGTGCCTGCGCATTAATCATGATCTTTACCGCAATCGGATTCTCTTTATTCCGTATTCCGGTACGTATTACTTCTTCCCTCCTTGGTGCCAGAGGTGAGACCATCGGTCATCTGTTATTGTCTGTGTTGAAATACGGAGGAGCTTTAGGTGCGTTCTTCTACTGCCTGTATCTTGTTGGTATGGATGCCAGCAACCTCCTGGCGAGTGCCGGTGTACTCTCTCTGGTCATCGGTCTTGGCGCACAGAGTCTTATTAAAGATATTATCGCCGGTATCTTCATCGTCTTTGAAGGTGAGTTCCGTGTCGGTGATATTGTTACCATCTCCGGCTACCGCGGTACTGTCGTGGACATCGGATTGCGTACAACAAAGATCCAGAGCCCTGACGGCAATATCAAGATCTTTAACAACAGTGATATCTCCGGCGTGTTGAACATGACGAAAGAAGCTTCCATCGCCTCCGCATCGATCAGTATTGAATACGGTCAGGATATCGAATATGTAGAAGCTGTACTGAAGAAAGAACTTCCTTTACTGAAAGAAAAGAATACCAACATCCTGGATGGTCCGACATATCTGGGTATTACTTCTCTGGGAGACAGCGGAGTGACGATTCTCGTCATTGCCAAGGCTTTCGAGAAAGATGTCCGCGGTGTCAATCGTTATCTGAACCGGGAACTCCTGCAGATCTTCTACCGCAACGGTATTAACGTGCCATTCCCGAACGTGACAGTATCCCAGCTGAATGCCGAAGGAAGAAAAACCATCGCAGACTTCAAGGATACTTCCGAAGAAACCGGGGAAGAAGAACAAGCAAAATAAATAAGACAGTCCACAAGGACTGTTTTACTACGGAACAGATTTACCGAGCAGATGATTCAAAACTTCTCTTCCAGGATCTTCTTCGCTTCCTTGTACTTTTCTTCATCAAAGCCTTTCTCAAACTCTGTACATACATGATACGGTTCAAGATCTCCCAGATCTTTGATATCATCCAGAATCACAAACTTATGAATGTATATATGCTTCTTCAGGTAATCCTTGATTTCATCTTCCCTGAACATGTGCAGGATTTCCGTACATCCCCGGATTTCAATTTCTTCTGATAACCCCGTCTTCCTTAAATAATCAGGATAATCCCTGTACTCCCGCCAGGAACTCGTAACCACGATTTTAAGATCATATTCCCTGCATAGTTTCTCCACGTTTTTCATGCAGGTTTGATTAAAAGGTTCCTGCCCGTAATTATATAAATCGGTATTGATCACACCGTCATAGTCCAGAAACAGGATATTCTCAATATCATCAGTCATATCACTACGTCTCTTCAGCTTCCTCCGCAACAGTATATGGTCTATACTTCCGGGACGCAGGAATGACAATACATTCTTCAGTTTCATAGGTTTATTATAAAACATTGTTCATATCTGCAGAAAACAGGAAAATATCTCCTATCCGGATTCATCCGTTACAGGTAATCAGGATTATTCTGTATAATGATGATGTTTATTATGATTATCAAGAATATGAGGGATCCGTCATGAACAGATTTGAAGAAGAAAGAAAACATTTTCCTGCGGCTTTGACACAAGCTTATCTGGATACGGGAAGTACCGGACTGGTTCCGGATTATGTCTATGAAGGCATAAAGCATTACATGGAAGGCCGTGTATACCGCGGTGGTGACGCTGACTGGGGCAGTAAAGACACCGTTCAGATGATTGCGGAAACAAGGAAATCTCTGGCTTCCATGTTAGGCTGTGAGGCAGAGGATATCGCCCTGGGTTCCAACACGGCACAGATGCTGGCAATCTTCATCGGAGGTATAGATCTGCGTCCCGGAGATAACGTTCTTGCTTCGGAAGAGATGTTCTGCGGGCAGCGTTACGGCTGGTACTACCGGGAACAGGAAGGTATAGAAATACGGTATATCCCCACAGATCACGGGAAGATCACTTTGGATATGATCCGGAAATACGCGGATGAGCGTACACGTGTAGTAACGCTGGACATGGTGGAAAATACCACAGGATACAGAATCAATGCGGAGGAGATCGGGAACTGGTGTCATCAGAACGGGATCTGGTTTGTGTCAGACGCAGCCCAGGCCGCAGGAGCCATGCCCATAGATGTCAAACGCATGCATATCGATTTCCTGGCCGGCAATGATTACAAGTGGATGATGAACTTCGGCGGCGCCGGATATGCCTATGTCTCCAAGCAGCTTCGGAACACTTTGAAACAGAGAACTGTGGGATGGATGGCAGATACAGAACTATTCAAGGCGAAGAAGAAACTGGACAGCGTCACCGGCGCACAGAAATACGAATACGGGTATCCCAATGTATCGGGAGTATACGGTATCGGGCAGGTTGCCGGAAGATACTGTGAACTCGGGGCTGAGAATATCGAGCAGTATATCCTGTCACTAAACCAGTATCTTGAGCAGAAAGTCAGTGAACTTCCGGATGTGCACTTCTGGTCGGATTACCCGTTAAACAACCGCTGCGGGATCATGATCCTGACTCTGGATGATACCTGCCCTGTGACCAATGAATCCCTGCAGAAAGCCGGTGTTGCCGCAAGAGTGATCTCCGGAGAGATGTACGGTGCCAGGCGGGCTATGCGTATCGCTGTGCATTACTACAACAATACCGAAGACCTGGATCGTCTGGTTGCCATACTGGCTGGATAATAAAAAAAACAGAGATTATCTAAGTTGAACTTGTTAGATAAAAGCAGGCCTTTTTCGGAATAAATCAAACCTCGTATAATGTAGATTATGCGAGGTTTTAGGGCTCGATTATTTCATTTCAAATGGGTTACAATCCAGCCAAGAACATCTGTATATTGAAAGGAACCTGATCCTACGTTCATAAATAGTATAATTAGCTCTTCCTGCGTATAATCCAGGTTGATTCCGTTCAGAGCAAGAAATACCAGCATAGCATGTGCTCCAATTCGCTTGTTTCCATCAACAAACGCATGATTACTTGCTAAGCCATATCCCAATCGAGCTGCTTTTTGTAAAACAGAAGGAAACAAATCAGTTCCATCGTATGTATGAAATGGAGCGGCCAGCGCAGATTCTAAAAGTCCTTCATCCTTTATTCCATACGCCCCACCCGTTTCGTCAATAAGCTGTTTATGTATGGCAATGATCTGTTCTTTAGAAAGAATAATCATTTAGCCAGCTCCTCATATGCTTTCCGGTTTTTCTGAATAATCTCTAGGGACATGCTTAAAACGGAATCATCCGGTGCTAAACGCATTGTATCTGCTTCTGAAAAATCAATAACAAGATATCGAGGTTTATTGTTCTTCATGATAACTACGGATCCCTTTTCATCAACAAGTCTGGCAACCTGAGAAAAATTCTGATTCGCCTCAGTCATCGAAACAATGCAATCTGTATCAATTCTCATATTTAACCCCCCTTTCACAATTGATTATATCACGAAATAGGTTATATATATCCTATTATTATCAAAAAGAAGTAGAAAAAGTTAGTAGCGGATTGCCTTATCTGGGGAATGGAGTATCAGGTATGGGCCTGGTTATCCTGTTTTCCTCTCGATTCTGTCTTGATTTGTCGAGGACTCGACAGTATTCATCGAGGGCTCGATATCGTGTGTCGAGCCCTCACCGTTCCCCTTTTCGTTTCATTGATTAGTGCTGGATACGGAATGCCCACTGTCCGGAAATCAATTTACAGGATTCCCTGGAAAAAATAAAAACGAATCTGTAATCACTGTGATCACAGATTCGCTCATTCACTACTACCGTCCTGATTCTCCTCAGGAACTTGTATTATCGGGATACTCGCCGTCTCTTCCCTTGCCGGGAAACTGATTGCCGTTATCTCTGACAGCTGCACGGTCTCTATCAGAAGTCCGTTGATCAACTGTACTTCCAGATCATCGGAAAGATCATTCCGGATCTCCTTTGCATTGGCAATATAACCAGAATAACAGGAACCATCCGCAAGCGTGACCATCATGAATTGGTTCAGGTGTGGTAATATCTCTTCACGTTTCATCACAGCTATTCTACATAAAATGGAAAGAAAGCGCAAAACAAGCGTGAGGGAATTCAAACATCTTTTCGATTTATGCCTGGCAGGTTTTTTGGAGGGATGGAGGAACAGAATACAGGTGTAAGGGGTCAAAATTTTGGAAAAACTGGTAAAATATAAGAGGAAAACAGGAGATATTTTATCTTTTGTTGATATATTCTGGGAGATCGATAAGTTAAAAAAGTCTCATAAATAAAGGAGAAATGTAGTTTGTGAGGTGCTGGAACAGAGTCAGTAGTTTGACGACCGACTGAATTCCGCCCCTCGTCAAACAAAAAGGAAAGTCTTTAGAACAAACAAGGCAGGAATTGGGAAGTGAATTGCGAAAGCTGGGTGATAAGTCGCACTCTGTTCAGGACTTATTTGACGGCGTGTCAAAAGGAGAATATGGAAGGAATGGATATGTTAAATGGTCACATTCCAAGCCGGGATATTGGGATAATGTTCATAGACTAGGTAATGAGAGTTTTGCTCATATGTTCGAGGCGTCTTTTGACCCAGATAAAGTACAACTGATGGAACAATATTTTCCTGAGTCGTGGGAAAAGTTTAACAAGATTCTTATAAAGAGGGTTAAATAATGATAACGAATGAATTGATGGATAAATATACACGATTATTTCCGGAAGACAGAATCTTCTGCTCTGAAGATTTAGGGAGCGTCTGTATAAGAATGAAAAACGGAGAATTGCTTGTTGAGCCGGATGATGAAACAGAAGCATCTTTTTTGGACAGGTTAAACAGATGCATAGAAAAAGGAGTAAACTTATTTCATGAAGAATGGGAAAAAATAGAAATTTTTTACAATGATGATGAGGATTATTGAGTTTGACGACCGACTGAATTCCGCCCCTCGTCAAACAGAAAACGTTACGGCTTCATCTATGTCGACCGCGATGACTTCGATATCCGTACACTGGACAGATATAGAAA
>JAFRMA010000065.1 GCA_017430925.1 Solobacterium sp.
ATACCTGGTGTAAAGGCATCTTATCCGAATAAACAAAAAGCAGCTCGGCTGCTTTTATAAATACTCCTCGAGGATCTCATTCATGATCGGATATCCCTGTTTTGTACAACGCAGGTGTTTCCCGTCGCATTCCAGCAATCCCCTCTGAATCAGGGAACGAGTAATCTCCGGATAACACTCTGTAAAAGAGATACCATATCTCTCTTTGAATTCTTCGAGATCCAGTCCCTGTACCATGCGCAGAGACATCATCCAATGTTCAAAGTGTTCTTCCTCCGGTGTCAGAGGTGTTTCTTCGCGTATAAAGGGATCAGCGATGTAAGCTTTCAGATTCCGGGGTTTATCGTAGCGTATATGCCCTTCTTTCCCGCTGGCTCCGGCAGAGAATCCATAGAAGTCCTTATAGTGCCAGTAAGCCAGATTATGCCGGGATTCTTTCCCTTTCTGCGCAAAATTAGAGATCTCATACTGTTCATATCCATACGAAGGAAGAACTTTACAGATCCATTCATACATATCCGCTTCGGTATCCTCATCCGCAGTCGTATATCCGCGTTTGCCGAATACCGAGTTTTCTTCGATCGTCAGGGAGTAGATGGAGATATGCGCAGGTTCCAGAGATACTGCGTCCTCCAGACTCTTTTTCAATGTACGCATGGTCTGCCCCGGCAGAGAATACATCAGGTCCAGAGAGAGATTCTCTATACCTGCCTGCCTCAGCAGGTTTACTGCCTTTCGCAGATCGTCCATCGTGTGATGACGGTTCATCATCTTCAGTTCTTCCGCGTCAGAGCTCTGCATTCCCATACTGATCCGGTTTACCCCGTGGTCACGCAGGATCTCCGTTTTCTCCTGATCCAGGGATTCCGGGTTGACTTCCACGGTGTATTCTTCACATTGAATATGCGCAAACAGATCCAGTAATCTCTTTAATTGAAAAGCAGAAAGACAGTTTGGTGTACCTCCGCCGATATAGATCGTCTTGAGTTTCTGTACATCACGCAGTCTTTCTGTTTCTTTGGTCAGCGCATCCAGCCACCGGTCTGCCGTTTCTTCTGTATAGACCACATGGCAGAAATCGCAGTAAAAACAAATGGCACGGCAGAACGGTACATGAATATATAAATGTTCAGGTTTATTTCCTGCGGTCATCATCCATGGACAAAACAGCCATGAAGGCTTCCTGCGGGATCACTACGGAACCGACAGCCTTCATCCGTTTCTTTCCTTCCTTCTGTTTCTCCAGAAGTTTCTTTTTTCTGGTTATATCACCGCCGTAGCATTTCGCCAGGACGTTCTTACGCAGAGATTTAATATTGGTACGGGCTATGATCTTACCGCCGATTGCGGCCTGTACGGGGATCTCAAACTGCTGCTTGGGGATGATCTCCTTCAGGCGGATCGTGATCTCACTGCCGCGGGCATACGCTTCACTGCGGTGGATGATCACACTCAGGGCATCCACAAGTTCCCCGTTCAGCAGGATATCCATACGCACAAGATCTTCTGAGCGATATCCGATCAACTCATAATCCAGAGACGCATATCCCTTGGAAGAAGATTTCAGACGATCAAAGAAATCAAAGATGATCTCTGATAACGGAAGTTCATACACAACCATATTACGGCCGGTATCGATGACTTCCATCTCCTTGAAGATACCACGCTTATTCTGACAGAGTTCCATTACCGCGCCGATAAACTCATCCGGCACCATGATCTCCGCCTTGACATACGGCTCCTCGATATGTTCGATCTTGGACGCATTCGGTAACTTTGCGGGGTTATCCACCGCAATCATCGTACCATCGGTCTGATAGACATGATAGACGACGGAAGGTGCTGTGGCAATCAGATCCAGGTTATATTCCCTTTCCAGTCTCTCCTGTATGACGTCCATGTGCAGTAAGCCCAGGAAACCGCAGCGGAAACCAAAACCCAGAGCCTGGGAAGTCTCCGGTTCATACTGTAATGACGCATCATTCAGCTGTAACTTATCCAGTGCTTCATGAAGATCTTCGTATTTATCCGCATCGGATGGATATAATCCGCAGTAAACCATCGGGTTCATCTTCCGGTATCCTTCCAGAGGTTCTTTTGCCGGACGTACCGCAGAAGTCACGGTATCACCAACCTGGACATCACGGATGGACTTGATGGATCCGGCAATCCAACCGACATCTCCGCACTCCAGAGAATCCAGACGTACTTCCTTGGGATTGCGGATACCCAGTTCCAGGACTTCATATTCTGCTCCGCTGGCCATGAACCGGATACGGTCTCCGACCTTCAGACTGCCCTGGCGGATCCGTACAAGCGCTATCACTCCGCGGTAGGAATCATAAAAGGAATCAAAGACCAGTGCCTGTAACGGTGCATCCGGATCTCCGGAAGGCTGCGGGATCTTGGTAACGATCTGTTCCAGTACCTGATTCACATTCAAGCCGCTGCGGGCAGATATCTCAGGCGCATCGCTGCAGTCCAGACCGATAATATTCTCAATCTCCTTCTTTACGACTTCCGGGCGGGCATTTACCATATCCACCTTGTTGATCACCGGCAGGATCTCCAGATCGTTATCCAGCGCAAGATAGGTATTTGCCAGTGTCTGTGCCTGTATACCCTGGGTGGAATCCACGACCAGGACAGCACCCTCGCATGCCGCAAGAGACCGGGAAACTTCATAAGAAAAGTCCACGTGACCTGGTGTATCGATCAGGTTGAAAATATACTCCTCACCGTTTTCAGCTTTATATTTCAACTGTACGGCATTAAGCTTGATCGTTATCCCTCGTTCTCTCTCCAGGTCCATTTCATCCAGCATCTGTGACTTCAGATCTCTCTGCTGAACGGTATCGGTCAGTTCAAGGATCCGGTCAGCCAGGGTGGATTTCCCATGGTCGATATGAGCGATAATACAAAAGTTTCTGATATGTTTCTGATCCATGAACACCTCTTATTCAAAACAACTGCCGATCAAGGAACGTCCTGCGCCGTTCGCAAAATCCGCCGCCTTCATCCGTTTCTTGCCTTCCGGCTGTAATTCCAGAATACGCAGGATACCGCCTGTACAGGCAACTTCCATCGCACCGTCACGGAATCCCAGGATCTTACCTGTCTCTTCCGTACACTCTCCTTCACAGATCTCAGCACGGTAGATCTTCAGCCGTTTATTGTTTATACGTGCATAAGCAACAGGCCAGTCGATCAATGCCCGGATATGATTATAAACCTGATGCAGATCTTCTTTCATAAATGAGATACACTCATCTTCCTTGGAGATATTTCTGGCAATTGTTGCCTTCTCTTCCTCTTGTTCGATACCGGGAAGTTTTCCCTCCAGATATTCCGGAAGCGCATTTCTGATCAATTCCTTAGATACTTCCATCAGCCGCAGATTCAACTCTTCTGTTGTTTCATCCGGACCAATCGGAACTCTCGTAACCGCATATACTCTTCCGGCATCCATCTTCTTGATCATTTCCATCAAGGCCACACCGGTTTCTGTATCCCCGTTCCACACGGCATGATGCACAGGCGCACCGCCGCGGTATTTCGGCAGTAAACTGGGATGGATATTCAGACATCCGTATTCCGGATAATTCAGGATCACTTCCGGGACAAACTGGCCATAGGCACAGGTAACGATCAGATCCGGCGCATATTCCAGGATCTTCTCCGCCTCTTCCTTCAGTCTCTCCGGCTGAAGTACCGGAATACCATACTTATCCGCCAGTTCATGTACAGGTGTACTGACCACCTGATGATGCCTTCCCACCGGTTTATCCGGCTGGGATACAACCAGAACAACATTATATTTCTCTTCGATCAGTGCCTCCAATACGGAACAGGCAAAGACCGGAGTACCCATAAATATTACACGCAGATCTTTCATCAGAATCCTCCCGGATATTTATTATACCTTATTCGTTGCATTTTCAGATATGCTTTGCTACAATAATTTAGCATGCAAAAATAGTTGGGAGGTATACCATGGCTAACATTAAGTCTCAGAAGAAGCGCGCAATAACAAATCAGAAGAGAAGACAGGCGAATGTTAAGCAGAAAACAGAAGTCAAGAACGCTATTAAAAAAGTACTTGCTGCTGTTGAAGTAAATGACAAAGAAGCTGCTGTCAGTGCATATAACACTGCAAATTCCATTCTTGATAAGGCCGTTTCCAATGGCGTTAAGAAGAAGAATTATGCGTCAAGACAGAAGTCCAGATTGGCAAAAGCTGTAAATTCTGTTGAGTAAAAAAGATGGGTTGCTGACCCACCTTTTTTTATGCTTCTGTTTTCCAGAGACCGTGCAGGTTGCAGTATGCGTATACCGCTTCTACCTTCTCATCTTCCAGGCATTCCACACAAGGCTGCTGTCCCGGTTCAAGATAGGCAATACGGAAACCTTTATCGGATACCAGTGCAACCCACTCGATATAATGTTCCGGAATCATCGGATGATCCACAGAACCGACATTGACCAGGATCTTATTACTTTCTCTGGTTACAACAGGTACATGTTTCTCCGTTGCTGCTTCTGTTGTATTGGCAGTCAGTTCAACCATTGGCTCTCCGCAGCATTTTGTCGGGCATTTGGAATCCTTCAGGGTAATGACCATTTTGCCGCATCCTTCACAGCGAAGTACTTTAAACTCTTTCATGATGATGTTCCTCCTTGTTTCTCTGTATTCATTATCGTTTATCTCATGCGTAATCGCAAACGAATTATCGTTGTTTCTGCGGAAGACACTTGTTCAGACCATCACGGTCCAGCACGGTGATCATACCGTATCCTCCCTGAATATACTGTTTTTCCTTAAAGGTTTTCAGGATCCGTGTCACCGTTACTCTGTTCATACCCAGACAAGCCGCAAGATCTTCATGGGAAAAAGACATCACAGGATGTTCACTGCTTGTGGAAGATAACAGATAATCTGCTAGTTTCTGTTCACTGTTATACTGCATGCTGCGGATCAGCCGGTGAAGAAGATCATCGCAGGAGTCTGTCATATGCCGAAGGATCAGGCGCATGAAGTCCGGTTCTTCTGCCATGATATCCATGATTTTTTCCGCGCTGCAGAGAATTACCTGCATATCCGTCACCGCCTGCATGGATACCTGACGTATCGTATGTGAAAGAAAAGATGTATCTCCGAAGATCCTGCCCTTCCGCATGATTTCAAAGGTCAGCTCCTTACCGTTCTCCGTAGTCATGAAGATTCGTCCTCTTCCCGAACGTACAAAGTAGATATTATCCGCAGACTCTTCCTGCATGAAGATCAGTTCGTTTTCCCGATATGTGCGTACAGTGCCGCATTGTTCCAGCATCGGGATATACTTATCATCGACATAAACTGCCATATTAACCTCCGCACAAATTGTAGCCTTGACTACTTTTAAACTATATCATATCTTCTATAATACTTGCCGGGAGGAACTTTTTATGAAAAACTTATGGCTTTCCTGGCTTGAAATACTGATTGGTACAATTCTGTGCGCTTGTGCGTTCAGCTTGTTTATACTTCCGCAGTCATTTGCGGCAGGCGCTGCTACCGGTCTAT
>JAFRMA010000066.1 GCA_017430925.1 Solobacterium sp.
GATGCTCGCACAGGATGTGCGTGTCATTGTAGGTCTGGATGAAGAGGCCGGTCTCCTTCGCCAGCCGGAAGATCTCCGGGATGTGCTCCATGGGAATGCCGCGGTGGCTGTTGTAGTTCGGCCGGCACCATTTACCGAAAAGATTCGGGAAGCGGTAAACATACACGGGTGCTCCGGTTTCTTCATGGTAACCAAAGAAGAGATTCTCTCCTGCCAGCTTGGATTCACCGTACAGAGAACCGGCATATCTGCCCTCCAGAGATGCCTGTATCGAACTTGACAACATGATTCCTGCTTTATTTCCATACTTCTTCAGGGTGTTAAGCAGAACCTCAGAGAAGCCATAGTTCCCGGCATGGTACTCCGAAGGATCCTTCGGACGATTGACACCCGCCAGATGAAAAACAAAATCTGCCTGTTCGCAATATCTTTCAAGATCTTCCGGTGAAGAATCCAGATCATATTCATAAACGTTCTCAATCACAAGTTCCGGCCGTGTCTGGTTCTTTCCGGTCTGTATATTCCGCAGATTCGCAGTCAGGTTTCTTCCCACAAATCCCTTCGCTCCGGTAATCAATATCTTCATCTCTTGTTCCTCACTTTGTCTTTTGGTCTACACGTTCTCGTTTTTCTCTATATAACCGGTCCATCAGTCCGGATAACTGGAACTTCGCCAGGGAGAGAGGCCATCTCGCTTCCACATTGGTACGCTGGATGTGGTAATGATCCGTATCCGGTGTTACCAGGTCACTATTTGTCATAAAGCCGTAATCGTAATACTTCCGGATATATTCCTGAGCTTTCTCCGTATAGGTATCTTCTTCTCCTCCGCACCAGGTAAAGATACGGATGGATGTCTGAAGATAGTCCTCCAGCATCATTCCGGCATCCACGATTTCTTTCTGCAGGACCTCATCGGTATCTTCCTCACTCATCCGGTGATGCGTAAAGGTATGGCACCCGATCACATGACCACGGTTCAGCACATCCCGCATCTGTTCATACGTCATGTATTCCGTACCGTCCGCATTGCCTGCGGAGACCATCATCCATCCCGTAAATCCGTACTTCTCCAGAAGAGGAAGAGCTTTCTCATAGTTATTCAGCAAGCCATCGTCAAAACTCAGGATCACTCCCGGTTTGTCCAGTACGATTTCCTTGTTCATAAAGGCATAGAACGTCTTTTCATCGATATTCCGGAACTGTGTCTGATACCATTGGAGTTGTTTCTCAAAATTCTTCAGTTCATTCTCGGGTGTACGGTGATAGTTAACGATCCGTATGACATTCGGATCCCTGTATGTTTCACGATAAAAATGTCCGGTAATGCCCAGCACACCGAAGACCCAGGCAACGAATTTTTTGATCCACTCAACCATCATTCCAATTATAACAAAGTTTTACTGCTGACTGCGTAACGCATTCATCACCCGGAGTATTCCGGCCAGAAGTAATACCGACGCGATCCAGATTGCCTTTTCCTGCAGGAACCGCGCAAGCAGCGCCACTACCAACGCACCGAGAAAGAATGATGCCATGATGGAAGAATACTGCAGCGCTTTGGGACGGTTCGCATCCTGGCGGAGAACCAGCCAGTTGTAATATTGTTCCGCGGTGGAACGCATATTCCCGCTGGCAAATACCGAAGAATAACCCATGGAACCATTCAGATAACGGAATGTACAGTACTGCATGGAAGCCGTAAAAGAAATCAGTGTGTTCGGGACCAGATGAAGCACCGAATCCGGCACAAACCCGACAATAAACAGTAATACCATTTCCAGCACAAGCACCCAGATCTTCCACCGGTCATCATGAAGATTTTCCGGGTCTTTCTGCAGAATCTTTGTCTGTATATGATGCGCGGTAAAGATACCGATCCAGAAACCGATGATCGGAATGATCGATCGTAACATCTTCTCTGTATCCATTTCCGCAAGCCCAATCGCAAGTTTGAGGAAGTTTCCGGTCTGTCCGTTGGCGAATACACCTCCGCGCACAATGTAGGAATATCCGTCCATCACACCGCCGATCACTGACATCAACATCGCAAAGCCGATCGTTTCTGTCGCCTTTATTTCTTTTGTCATTTTATCACCGCCTGTATTCTTGTATATTCGTGTGAATCCCTGTATGTAGAAAAGGCAGGATTCCTGCCTTGTTCTACCGGAACAAATCTAGTTTTAACAGAAGTTTCTTCATTCCTTCCGTATCCAGACGTTCGGTATTGTGAGAATCATATTCTGTAACTGCGGATAACTCCGTATTCCCCTTCTTGAAGTAGTTATCATAGTTCAAATCACGGTTATCGGCAGGAATCCGGAAGTAATCCCCCATGTCTTCTGCCCGGACCATTTCTTCCGAAGTTACCAGTACTTCGTATAGTTTTTCCCCGTGCCTGGTACCGATGATCGTTTTCCCGTGGTTATCCGGCATCAGTTCCAGGATTGCGTCTGCCAGCGTATCGATGGTTGCGGCAGGTGCTTTCTGGACAAAGGTATCTCCCTGATTGCCGTGCTGGAACGCATACAAGACTAGTTCCACCGCATCATCCAGGGTCATCATGAATCTGGTCATTTCCGGATTGGTCAGAGTAACCGGTTTTCCTGCCTTGATCTGATCGATAAACAACGGTATGACACTACCTCTGCTGGCCATGACATTACCGTAACGGGTAAGACAGAATACCGTATCGTTTTCTCCCATCTGACGGCTTCTGGCAATCACGTTCTTTTCCATCAGAGCCTTGGTCATTCCCATCGCGTTGATCGGATACGCGGCTTTATCGGTGCTCAGGAATACTGCGCGCTTTACACCGTGTTCCACACAGGCACTGATCACGTTGTTGGATCCGATCACATTGGTCTTTACCGCTTCCATCGGATAGAATTCACAGCTCGGAACTTGTTTGAGGGCTGCCGCGTGGAAAACATAATCTACACCCTTGAAGGCACCTTCAATGGAGTGGTAATCTCTGACATCCCCGATATAGAATTTCAGTTTCTCACTTTCCTTCGGCCATTTCGCCTGGTACTCGTGACGCATATCATCCTGTTTCTTCTCATCACGTGAGACGACCCGGATCTCCTTGATGCCTGTGGTAAGGAAACGCTTTGTTACAGCATTGCCGAAAGAACCGGTACCTCCGGTCACCAGTAATACTTTACCGTCAAACAGTTTATCTTCATTCATATTGTCTACCTCAAGATACTTCCCTATTCTATCATGTTTTCCGGATTCTTCCTCAGGTTCTAGAGTTCTCTTCCGGGTTTATATTTCTGCTTGATATGAAGATACGGATCTTCATAATACTGCGCAAATTCAGTCAGGATCTCCGGTTCATACTTCGGGGTAGTAAGACGGTACCGGATCTCATCGAGAGAATCATAGGTATCGTTGCCGTCATCCCCGGTATGCGTGCCGCTGCCGTCAAATCCGATATTATAGACAAACGTCTTCGGAGGATACACCGTAACCAGATGATTTCTGGTTTGTTCAAATACCCAGCGTACTGCCCAGGAATCGATAACTCCACGTCTCTGGTCTCTTAACATCACAAAGAGATCTCTGCCGGAATCATTGAGATTCTTCATCCGTTTCGGGTTGAACAATAATGTTTTATAGTCCCTGACATCCCAGTCAACAGTATCCCAGCGGTCTTTCCAGGTGGCCCATCCCCAGCTGCTTCCGCGGTAGGTAAAGTATACTTCTTCCCGGTCATTCAGAGATTCCAGGGGATATGAATAACCGCTGATGGACCAGACCTTGGCATTATTCCGGTAGTACTCCAGACCATCATTCATATACTCCAGATAATTCTTATGACTGACCAGATCATCTTCGGTGACGATCACCGCACCGTACTGTTCGATCACGGATGTGACTCCCGCAATCACGGATCTTGCCAGACCGTTGTTCTTCGGCGCGAAGTTCAGCGTTACTTTCCTGAAGTGGTTGTTTTCCGCAAACTCCTGCAGATATTCATGTACCTGTTGTACTTTCTCTTTATCTCCGGGTTTATTCTCCCTGTATCCGTCACAGAAGATGAATAATTCTGTATCTTTGGCAATAGTATTGGCATCCAGGGCTTCCAGGGTCTTGCGTGTCTGTTCCTTACGGTTATAGGTAAAGACGATTGCCGGTGCTGTCATGATCTGCCCTCCTTGTTGTCCTGGTTGATTTTCACGTAGATATCATGCAGGGTTTTTCCGTTAGCCCGGATATCGATCAGCTTGCGTATACGCTGATATCCTGCCAGAGACATCTCTCCCGCAAGATCATCATCTTCAAAGATCTGACTGATCTTATACGCTGCCTGCTTGGGATCGTTGAACGGATACAGCTTACATTCCTTCTCACTGCTGACCAGGGAGGATACACCTCCGACAAAGCTGCTCACACAGGGAACGCCGACAGCCATGGCTTCCTGCAGGGAATTGGGAGAATTCTCAATTGCGGATGCCAGCAGGAATACATTGGACTGACATAGCTGACTGACCATTTCTCCGGCGTTCAGGTAACCGATATACCTGATGTTTTCCTGCAGACCATACTGCCGGATCAGTTTCTGTATATAGCTGGCGTAGGATACACCCAGTTTTGTCGCGAGACTTTCTGAACTGGAGATGTCCTCACCGCCGATATAGCACTTCACATCAGGATATTTCTGTTTCAGCAGGTGTACGATTTCTACGATCATATGCGGGCTTTTTACCGGATAATTCGCCTGTGTGACAAAGATCGTATGACGCTTGATCCGGGTGATATCCCACAGCGGGGTTCCGTCATGGTCCTGATAGAATTCATCCCGGAGAGATTCGTTCAGTTTAAAATACTGTATACCCGGAGCTTCCGCCTCTACGTAGGCTTTGTCCCAGTCAGTTCTTCCGGCAATATATCTGGCATTCCGGAAGATACTCTTCTCGGTTCTGCCTCTCTTCTCAAATAAGCGTCTGTTCAGGTACATATAAGCTTTAAACAGCGGGTTGACCCCATGAAAACGGTCATACTCTGCCAGGTAATAGTCTTTATACTCATCGATGATTCCCTGGATATAGAACAAGGTCTTATCATAGTCCAGCAAGGGAACGATATCTTCCGCAAACTCATTCTCCATGCCGAAAAGATGATAGACATCACACGGATTGTCATTCAGGAAAGACTGTAGATATGCGGTATCACCGTAAGACACAAGATGGAATGTAATCCCGTCAATTTTCTTTGTGATACACTGGTTCTTTCCTTTTTCCACAGCCGCATAGTGTATATCCAGATCATCATATTCACGGATTCCGTTCATAAAACCCTTGACCCATCCTCCGAAGGATTCCTCCTTCCGGTCAAAATATTGTCCGGTTCCTTCATACAGATATCCGCAGAGAATCATTACTTTCATTGATCTGTTTCCTCCCTGTATCCTGTCCATCAGGCATAGAACCCTTTCATCATATTCATGATCCGTTCTGCCTGGATCTTGTTATTCTTGGCGGATTGAACAAATTTCTGTGCTTCTTTTCCGCAGGAGAGTATTTCTTCTTTCTTCATCGTTTCAAATGTACGGAAGAAAGCCAGGATATCTTCACTGTTTCCTTCCCCGAGATCACCGATATAACGGAAATACTCTTCCGGTATACACGCCAGATGACTGCTTGCGGTATACGTGCCTGTATTCATGTACTCCATAAGCTTGCTAGGGAACGAATACTTCACAAAGTCCTGATGAACCGGACGGGGATTGACCAGAAGAGATGCCCTCTCCATCACCGGCATCAGTTCACGGTTCAGCACCAGTCCCATCAGGTGAATACGGGGATTCCCTTCCGCCGCTTTCTGCAGCAGAGGCATCGCTTCCCCGCTGCCGTAGTAGTACAGATCATAGTCTGTACAATCCCATGCGTTGAAGGCATTGACCAGCGTTATGACACCGTTGGGCTCATCGATTTCACCCGCAAACACGATCCCATTGGTACGTTCTGTGATCTCTGTCTCTTTTGTCTTGCTGTCGCATAGTCCTTCCATGACGATCCATGGTTTATGTTTCGGATTCAGCTTCTCATCCATATACTCTGTCAGGAAAACATAGCCATCACACCAGGACACAAACCGGTAGAACAGTTTCGCATACAAGGCATTGCCGGAGAAGTGTTCAGGAAGATCCGTGATGATTCCCACGGCAGGTGTACCCATGATCCTGGACGCCAGAATAGAGCCGATACCGTCATCGATGGATAAGAAATCCACCAGGACATACCCGGGACGATGGAACAATAAGTAAAGACATGTGGATACCAGATGATAGAGATTCTTCAAGAGAGGAATATTCAAAGACAGATGATACTTGTACATTCCCTGATTCCTGAATTTACGGATCGTGTAATCCACGATTGCCGGACTGGCCAGAACAGAAGACAGACAATAGATCTCCTGCCCGTTCTGTGTAAAGCCTTCCCCGATCAGACGGTTGAACTTCTGCGCCTGCTGTCCGGGTTTATCTTCTTTGGTATATATTTCTCTATACAGTTCCTCTTCCACAACATTGGAGATAAAGTACACCGGCTTCTCTTTTGCGAGATACTGACGGTACGCATATCCCACGATCAAAGGCACCAGGAAGGAACCGATATGATCGGTAAATACCACAAAGATGTCAAAGAGATCCGCAAACAAGATACTCAGGACAAATGTCTTTAGTACAGGATCCGCATCACGCAGAGAGTATACGATCTTTTTCCCGTAAGCCAGGAAAGAGAGAAATCCAAGGATACCGGTCATAGCCAGGATGTTCATGATGAAATTATGGGAGTTTGTATACCCGTAATAACTGATGACTGCTTTCTTTCCAAGATAAGCTCTTGCGGCAGGAAGCGTGTTGTTTACCCCTATACCGGTCCATGGCTTGATCTGAAACAGACGGAAACTCTCCTGCCACATTGCGTAGCGGTTACCGGTCAGAGCGTTCAGGATATTGCTTGAACCTGCTCCTTTGTGATAGAAGGACATCTTGTATATCGTCACTCCGGCCAGGAACAATACTCCTGCGCAGACAATACCGAAGATGATCCTGCGGATTCTTTTTGAGCCCTGGTGGAATGCCAGGAACAACGCAAAGACGATTACTGCCAGGTAGACGGAGCGGCAGCCTGACACGACGATTCCGATCATCTGGAAGAAAATATTGGTGAAATCAAACCAGCGGTGTTTCTCCTTATTCAGGAAATACACGGAAAATGCCGCAGATACGAACGCATTCAGACCCATCTGGTTCCCGTTACGGTAATATCCTCCGAATACCAGATGTGTAAATTCATGGTGCCAGTTACCCAGTTTTTCACTTCCCAGCCACAGAAACCACCCGTCTGTGTGGAAGCTGTATACCCCTGCCGCAACAGACAGGAAGGTCATGAAAAAGGTCATGGCAATGATCAGCCGGAAGAACAAGCGGATCAGTTTCTTTATAGTTTCCATGTTTTCCTTCCCGGTATACAACATTGTGCCGCCGAGGAACAGGAATAACTCCGCCAGTCCTACAGGACCGTGGTTGAAGTCAAAGAATTCCATGTTGGCCAATACACTGACCGCTGCCGCAATACCGATCAGGATCTCTGTGCGATATTCCCGGAACAGTTTCTTCTTTGACACAAACAGTACATAGAACCCGTAAGCCACGGTATAGAGAAGCGCTGCGTAAAACAGAAAACTGCAGTCTATCCCAAACATACTGAAAAAATAACCCATGAATAAAAGAAGGAACGTTAATGATAACTGTACCATCTTCAATATCGTGGGCTGATCAAGGGTATATTTCATATCTTTACTATTATACAGTATCCATGAGATTTTTTATAAAAAAGCAGATCTTCAAAAGATCTGCGTTAATTCTTCTATTTTCCCTTCACCGCATGATAGATCTTTCTTAACAGATCGTAGGTTCCGGTCTTATGCGCTGTCTTCAGAATGACACCCTGGATCTTGGCGATACGTCTTCTTCTTGCCTGGATCTTCTTGATTTGGGGATCTTCCTGACCATTGCTGCTCAGGATCAGATCGATCAGTTTCAGATCATCTCTGTCTTTCCCTTCATCACGATTCTTCTTGAAGTTCTTGATCACATCCAGAGTCAGGAAACGGCTGCCGAAATAGACAAAGGATTTACCGGGATCACGGAATGCCTCTTCCAGAGTCATTTCATACAGATCCAGATATTTGTTGTGGGAATTCTCATCTTCTTCCAGACTGAGATAATCCAGATCTTCAGCCTGACGTATTCCGTATAATGCCAGGACAATAGATCCGGTATAGATCGTCTTCCCTGGATCGTGTTCCGCGGTCTCCGCAAGAAGCTCAAATGTATTGGGGAATTTCAGGGGCTGGCAGGCATTCAGGAAACGGATGGTTTCTCCTGAAAGCAGGATCTCTGCCATCTCCCGGGTCTCCTGATCGTTGTCTGTCGCATGCATGGAGTGTTTCTCCAGACGGTAGATGTCCCGGATCTCTTCCTTGATCTGTACCAGTGAATCAAATTCCCTGACTTTGACAAAGAATACCTTGACCGGGTCAAAGTCCGGGAAACACGGCACCAGTTTACGGTATACCCCGGAGAATCCGTCCTGGTCATGGTTCTGTGCCCAGGAGTATTCCTTGTAGATCTGCGCAAGATAATGGAATGCGCCGTTTTCGTTCAGTTTGGCTTCCTTCTCGTAGAACACCGTGAAATACTTGTTGATCAATGCCCGGGTTTCTTCATCATGTCCCTTCGCGCTTGGCCAGAGATTGATACAGCAGTTGTGATCCGACCTGCGGATATACTCCAGAACGATCTCATCCAGATAGGACTCTTCCATCGCTCTCTCACGGAAGTATTGATAGTCATAACAGTCATATTCCGCGCTTACCGGAAGCTGGATGATCGTTACCGGCTTGTTCAGGGCAATCGCGCAGGCTGTACGATGCGCGCCGTCCATCAGGCACATATCCTTGTCTACCGGGATCGGCAGCTGGTCTTCACGGTATCCGTGTTCCTTCATATCTTCATATAAATCATGAAAAGACTTCAGGAACGCTTCCTTTCCGCTCTTATTACTCCCCGCTTCCACAAAGGAATCCCTGGTCATCACCCGGATATGTTCGAGGTACAGCGCCTCCGCATGTGCCGGACATTTGTCACGCAGTTCCAGATACATCAGTTTTGCGATCACATCCAGACGCCGGTAATTCAGCAGCTCCTTCGCGTCTATCTCACGGATGATGAAAACCATGTCATCATTCAGATGATAGGCATCATAGACAAACCCGGATGTAAGTTCACTTAGTTTCTTCATGTTTTCTCCTGATTACATATTTATACAGAAAACCGCGGAGCGCATTCGGCATCAGTTTCTGCAGGATAAATCTCTTTGCGACATTACTGAGATAGATCGTTCTGGTGATGATCCCGTCATGCAGAAGGATATCCTGGATTCCCTTCTCACTCTTGTAGTAGGCTTCTCCGCCACGGCGCTGGTACAAATCATCGTTCACCCGGACATCCACCAGGACATCCGGAAGATTCGCAAACTTATATCCCTTTTCATACAGACGGATCCATAACAGGTAGTCTTCGTTATACAGAAAGTCCTGGTAGTTCCCTGCCTCAAGGACAGCGCTCTTCTTATACATGACTGTCATGTGGTTAAACGGACAGCGGGTCTTGATATACTGCTTTAATTCTGCGTCAGAGGATGGACAGATACGGTATCCGGAGGTATTGTCCAGCGTTGTGTTAAACTCCCGGATCGCGCCTCCGCAGATCACCAGTTCCGGATCTTCCGCAAACATCTTCAGTTGTTTTTCACAGCGGTCAGGTCTTGCGATATCGTCGGAATCCATACGGGCAATCAGTTCATTACGGCATGCAGGCACACCCTTCTGCAAGGCCAGCCCCAGACCGAGATTTGTTTCGTTGGTCAGGATCTGAATCATCTCCGGGTATTTCGTTTTAAAAGTATCGATGACTTCATCCAGTTCCCTGGTCAGCGGTCCGTCACGTACGATTACGATCTCATCCGGGACAACTGTCTGGCTGACCATGCTTAAAAGTGCCTGATTCAGATAATCAGCCTGTTCTTTTCTGTATACCGATAATAATACACTGTATCTGTTATCGTTCATCTTTACTCTCCATAAGTTTCAGCATATAGTTTCTCACCGGTCTCTGTATGCATTGGTGCGCAATTTCCGCCATCAACAGGC
>JAFRMA010000010.1 GCA_017430925.1 Solobacterium sp.
CATTGTCAGGAAAGAACTGACCTGGATGGATTGAGTGCTGATGTTCCTGCAGAAACATACCAACATGGACAACTACTCGGAACGCCGGGAATTTGTCCGCAGGGCAGAAGCAGAAATCAGTTTGCTGGAAGATGATCTGGACCGTCAGCATTTCACCGATGAATTGTCAAGAATCAGCGGCTTCAAGCTGAATTATCAGCCGAAAGCACCCAGACAGGAACATACAACGGTACTGCCGGCAGCGAAAGTCCCGGATGGTTTTGCGGAAGCAGAAGATATCATCCTGGCTATGATGCTGGCAAGTCCTGAAGCAGCCCGCCGATACTCAGACCGCCTGGGTTATCTGACCGACAAAACCAAACATACAGCTTCGATGATGATCATCGATGCTTATCGGACAAAGGGGAGAGCCGAACCAAGTGCTTTGATCGATGAAACCGATGACGAGGACATTAAACAACTGTTTGTCAGGCTGGCTACACACTGGGCCTGCAGCATTCCTTATGAGGAAAAGATCCTTGACGGTGCCATACGTAAAGTACTGATTCAGGCAAAAACCACACAGGCGGATGCCTTCCGGCAGGCTTTGCAGGGTCCCTTAAGCAGCGAGAACAGAGAGATCATACTGAATCAGTACCAGGAGTGTCTGATGGATCTACGGAGGTATATTGATGAAGACAACAAACAAGAGTGAAGAGACAACGGAAACAAAAGTAGTCAGAAAGAGAAGGACGACGAAAAAGAAAACACCAGTATACGGTACACCACGAAGTGTATTCCATGCCATGTACAAGCAGAAAGCCCTGCGTGAAGAATGGGAAAACGAATGGTACAGGAGTATTATTTTTACGCGACTTGCGGAATATCAGATGAAAAAGATGAATGAAGGTATAAAGGCAGCACAAGCCAAGGCAGCACAGCCGGAGATTCCTGAAGAGGAACCTGTGGTTGTTGCGGAAGAGAGTGCTCCGGTCAAGGAGAAAGTTCCTTCCGGAAAAGGTATTGAAATTTACAAATATGAGGGAGCTCTTAAGGGTGTAAAGACCCTGGATGAACTGAAGGAAGAATTCCGTAAGGTCTATGATGAAGAGGGTGTGATCTTTCAGAAAGATGTCATGTCTTCTCTGGAACATCTGGATCTCTCTGATCAGGATATGGAAGAATTATATGACTGGTTTGGAACGGAAGATATTGAGATCTCTGAAGATGAGGATATTGAAGAACTGGAAGATGATCTTGATCTGATGGGCGATGATGATGATCTGGGTGAAGGCGATGAGGATGATGAGGATGTCGAGACCTCTGCCAATGCGACTGCCCTGATCAACAGTATCTATTCCGGGCATACCGCGGTTGTACAGCTGAATGATCCCGTCAAGATGTATCTGAAGGAGATCGGACGTGTACCTCTGTTAAAACCGGAGGCAGAACTGGAAATCGCCAAGCGCATTGAAGCGGGAGATGAAGAAGCCAAGAATATCCTGATTTCCAGTAATCTGCGTCTTGTTGTGTCTATTGCCAAGAAATATGTCGGCAGAGGAATGTTGTTCCTGGATCTGATTCAGGAAGGAAATATGGGTCTGGTCAAGGCTGTAGAGAAATTCGACTATACCAAGGGATTCAAGTTCAGTACCTATGCGACATGGTGGATCCGTCAGGCAATCACCAGAGCGATTGCGGACCAGGCAAGAACCATCCGTATTCCCGTACACATGGTAGAAACCATAAACAAACTCACGAGAATACAGCGTCAGCTGGTACAGGAACTCGGACGTGATCCTACTGCGGAAGAAATCTCATCCCGCATGGATGGTATTTCTCCGGAGAAAGTACGTGAGATACAGAAGATTGCGCTTGAGCCGGTAAGCCTGGAAACTCCGATTGGTGAAGAAGATGATTCCCACCTTGGAGATTTCATTGAAGATAAGGATGCGATGAGTCCGGACCAGTATGCGAATAACCAGCTGCTGAAAGATGAGATCAACAATGTGCTCAGCGGGCTGACTGAGCGTGAAGAAAAAGTACTGCGTCTGCGTTTCGGCCTCTATGACGGCAGAACCAGGACCCTGGAAGAAGTAGGTAAGGAATTCAACGTTACCAGAGAACGTATCCGTCAGATTGAAGCGAAAGCTCTGCGTAAGCTCAAACACCCGACACGTTCCAAGCGTCTGAAGGATTTCTTTGACCGTTGATGAACAAGCGTCTGAAGGCGATTGAACAACTGGTCCGAAAGAACCGTATCCCTGCGGATATCGGTACCGATCATGCCTATCTGCCGATTCAACTGGTAAAGTCAGGGAAATGTACGAAAGTCTATGCCTGTGATATCCGAAGCGGTCCATTATCCATTGCGGAAGAGAATATCCGGAATTCCGGATATACCGGACAGATACCGGTTATTCTGTCCGACGGATTTGAACATGTCCCCATGGATATAGATTGTGCGGTGATTGCCGGTATGGGTGTATATACCGCCCTGGGTATTCTGGAGGATGCCCGGAATCGTTTATCTCTCCTGAAAGAAATAATCGTACAGGTAAATGATGATGTACCGGTGCTCCGGCAGTGGATCAGTGATCATGGTTACACCATCCTGGAAGAAGATATCGTAACCGACAAAAAACATACGTATATGATCGTTGTATTCTCGGTGGATGATCATCCCGGATACAGCGAAGAGGAGATACTTTTCGGACCTGTACTGTTACAGAAGAAAGATCCTGTATTCCTGCAGTATTGGAAAGCACGGAAACAGTTTCTAGAACAAGTGCTTCCGATGAAAAAACCGGCAGAGAAACCGGCTGTGGTCAAAGAGATTGAAATGATTGCAGGAATGCTGGAATCCTGAGGATAAAGCGTTGCGGGAAAACCTGTAACGCTTTTCTTATGAACGCAGTTCCATGGTATACCCGCGCCCGAGAACAGAACGTACATTCTCCACGACTACAAACGCTTCCGGATCGATATTGAGTACAGCTTTCTTTACCGGATTGATCTTATTATAGGGAACTACAGTTACGATGACTTTTGTTTCCTTCTGCTCATACCCGGTAACACAGTTCAGGTAAGTCATACCTTCATCCAGATCATGCAGGATCACCGGGCGTATTTCTTCGTATTTACGTGAGAAGATCATGATCTTCGCTTCATTACGTCCATACGCAAGGACTTCGGTGACAGAGATATTTGACACCATGATGACTACCAGTCCATAAATGGTATTCATGACCGGAATATTCATCGCATGATAGAGGATCACAATCAGATCCAGACAGTACATGATCAAGGCAGGAGGCAGGTTGAAGTACTTCTTCGCAATCATTCCGAGAATATCAAAGCCTCCGTTACTGCCATTGCTGCGCAGCACCAGACCACTGCCTATACCAAGTAACAATCCTGCCAGTACCGCAGATAAGAAAGGATCCGAAGAAGCTGAAGAAAAATCGATTTCGGAAAAAAGACCGAGAAGAACAGGGAATGCGAAGGATACGATTGCTGTTTTCGCCGCAAAGGAAATACCGAGAAAAACAAGCCCAAACAGGAAAAGAACACTGTTGACCGCAAATAAGATCGTGGATAAGGAAAA
>JAFRMA010000067.1 GCA_017430925.1 Solobacterium sp.
ATTGACGGGAAACGTGCAAACGAACTTGGGCCGCGTGAACGTGAAGTGGCAATGGTCTTCCAGAGCTACGCTCTGTATCCTCAGATGACGGTTTTCGATAATATCGCCTTCGGTCTTACTCTGCAGGGTGTTGACGAAGATGTCATCGAGGAAAAGGTAAAGAAGACGGCTGCAATCCTCGGTTTGACGGATTATCTTGATCGTCTTCCGAGAGCTCTTTCCGGCGGCCAGAGACAGCGTGTTGCGATTGGCCGGGCAATTATCCGTAAAGTAGGTATCTTCCTGATGGACGAACCTCTTTCCAACCTGGACGCAAAACAGCGTGTAACCATGCGTTCTGAAATTGCCCAGATCCACCGTGAAACAGGTGCAACTACAATCTATGTTACACATGACCAGACAGAAGCGATGACACTGGCTGACAGAATCGTTGTCATGAAAGACGGCTATGTACAGCAGATCGGTACACCGTATGAATTGTATTACAACCCGACGAATGTATTCGTTGCAGGATTTATCGGAGAACCTCCGATGAATTTCATCCGTGAAACAGTCAAAGACGGAAAGATTCCGTTTGGAAGTAATGTCATTGATCTGACAAAGACACTCGGAAACAAAACCTCTGAATATGAAGGAAAGGAAATCGTCTTTGGTTTTCGTCCGGAAGCAATCGAACTTGGTAAAAAAGATAACGCATACCAGATGGCGGCCACTGTTGAACTGACAGAAATGCTCGGTGATAACACAAATGTGTATATTACCGCTGACGAAGAGAAGGCGATTCTGAAGGTTGACCCGCATGATACACCGGAACTTGATGAAGTGATCGACTTCTCCATTCCTTATGAAAATGTGTATCTGTTCGATTCCGAAACAGAATTCCGTATTTTATAGAAAAGGTAAAGGAGAATCAAAATGGATATTCGCTATTCTGCAAGTCCTAATGATGTAAAGCGTTATACAACAGAAGAGCTCCGTAAAGAGTTTCTGATTACAGATCTGTATGTGGCAGATACAGTAAAGGCTACTTACTCCCATGTTGATCGTATGGTTGTCCTGGGAATCATGCCGGTACACGAAAAGGTTTCCATTGACAAGGGAATTGATATCTGGGCAAACTTCGGCACAGGTTATTTCCTGGAACGTCGTGAAGCTGGTGTATTCAACCTCGGTGGTAAGGGTGCTATTACAGTTGACGGTTTCCGCTATGAAATGGGATATGAAGACTGTCTGTATATTGCCAAGGGTGTAAAGGATGTTTACTTTGAAAGTGAAGATCCCGAGAATCCTGCGAAGTTCTATCTGGCTTCCACACCTGCACATAAGGTATGCAAGACAACCTTCCTGTCTTATGAACAGGCGAATCATCGTCCGACAGGCGATGCTAAGAAATCCAACAAGCGTGTGATCAATCAGTTCATTCACCCGGATGTTCTGGAAACATGCCAGTTGTCCATGGGACTGACTCAGCTTGCGGAAGGCAGTGTATGGAATACAATGCCGAGCCACACACATGAGCGTCGTATGGAAGTATATACATACTTTGAAATTCCTGAAGGTGAAGCCGTGATCCATCTGATGGGTCAGCCTAAGGAAACAAGACATATTGTGATGAAGAATTTCGATGCTGTGATTTCTCCTTCGTGGTCAATTCACAGCGGATGCGGAACAACCAACTATACATTCATCTGGGCAATGGGTGGTGAAAACCAGGCTTTTGATGATATGGATAATCTGAACGCAGACGATCTTTTATAGGAGGAGTTTACTTATGGATATGAAAGATTTCCGCCTGGATGGCAAAATTGCTCTGATTACAGGTGCAGTATACGGAATTGGTTTTGCGATTGCTGAAGCATATGCTGCTGCAGGCGCAAAAATCGTCTTCAACTGCCTGTCGGAAGAAGCAAAAGAAAAAGCACTCGCTGCATATCATGAGAAAGGCATTGATGCTGTCGGATATGTTGCGGATGTAACAAAAGAAGACGAAATCAAGGCAATGGTTGCGGACATTGAAAAGAATGTTGGTACAATCGATATTCTTGTCAACAACGCAGGTATTATCAAGAGAATCCCGATGACTGAGATGACAGCAGAAGAATTCAGAGCTGTCATTGATGTTGACCTGAACGCTCCGTTTATTGTCTCCAAGGCAGTCATTCCCGGAATGATCAAAAAGGGACATGGTAAGATCATCAACATCTGTTCCATGATGTCTGAATTAGGCCGTGAGACGGTATCTGCTTATGCGGCAGCCAAGGGCGGACTGAAGATGCTGACAAAGAATATCTGCTCTGAATACGGTGAATACAATATTCAGTGCAACGGTATTGGTCCGGGCTATATTGCGACACCGCAGACTGCTCCTCTGAGAGAAAGACAGCCGGACGGATCCAGACATCCGTTTGACCAGTTCATCGTCGCCAAGACACCGGCTGCGCGCTGGGGAACACCGGAAGATCTTCAGGGTCCGGCAGTATTCCTTGCGTCTGATGCTTCTGATTTCGTAAACGGACAGATTCTGTACGTTGACGGCGGTATTCTGGCATACATCGGCAAACAGCCGTAATGCAGAAAGTATCGTTTTATGCGGGTGATGCGGAAGTGCGCGGCGTTCTTCAGGAACAGTATGAGACGCTGAAGGCACACCGTATCCGCCCGGCTTTGGTGATCTGCGCAGGTGGTGCTTACCGCTGGCGTTCTCCGCGCGAGAAAGATTCCGTCGCATTTGAGTTTCTTTCCATGGGATACCAGGTATTCATCGTGGAATATTCCTGCGGAGAAAAAGCCAGGGATTTCCGCCCGCTGAGGGAACTTGCGGAAGCCGTACGTACGATCCGCAAAAATCATGAAGAATGGCACATTGATCCGGAAAAGATTGCTGTGCTTGGCTTTTCGGCAGGAGGTCATCTGGCTGCGAGTCTAGGGACGTTCTGGAATGATCCGGAATTAAACCTTGGCTCTGATTCAAGACCGGATGCTCTGATCCTCTGCTATCCGGTAATCAGCACAAAGGAATTTGCGCATGAGGAATCCGTGTTGTGGGTGACCGGAAACGATCCTGTAATGAAAGACAAACTTCATCTGCCTGATCATGTCAGTTCTGATTTTCCGCCGACATTTTTGTGGCATGGCGGAGAGGATACCAGCGTTCCGCCTGAAAACAGTCTGATGCTGGCAGTGAAACTGAAACAATACGGGGTACCGTTTGAGTATCATCTATTTGAAACAGGAGTACATGGTATATCCACATGTACACAGGAGGTGGAATCGCCTGATGAAATCTGCAGGCAATGGGTATCTCTGTGCAGGATGTGGATTAATCACAGATTTAAATACGTACCCTGAGTATTAAAGCGAAGGTACGTATAGTATCTTCGCTTTTTTCAAGTAAAACAGTTAAAACTGTAAGGAGAAATCAAGTCATGAATAAATTAAACTATGCTGTTCTGAAGGAATCCGGATATGACGGATACATTCTTGAACATGCACCGGAAAAGGTATTGCAGTTTGGTGAAGGAAACTTCTTACGGGCATTTGTCAACTACTGGTTTGATGTGTCCAACGAAAAAGTCGGATGGAACGGAAAATGCGTGCTTGTCTGCCCGATCAAAGGTGGCCTGGCTCACTTATTCACGGAACAGGAAGGTCTGTACACACTCTATCTGAGAGGCCGTGAGAATGGTGAAAAGGTTGACCGTAAGAGAGTGATTTCTTCTGTATCCCGCTGCCTGGATCCGTATTCAGAAGAAGGTTATGAAGCGATGATGGAAGTTGCACGTTCCGCGGATCTGGAATATGTGGCCTCCAATACTACAGAAGCTGGTATTACTTATGATCCTTCCTGCAAACTGGAAGATCGTCCGGCTTCTTCCTTCCCCGGCAAATTAACACAGGTTCTTCTTGAACGCTTTAATGCAGGTCAGAAGGGACTCGTTATCCTGTCCTGTGAACTGATTGATAATAACGGAAAAGAACTGCAGAAATGTGTTAACCAGTATATTGACCAGTGGGAACTGTCCGATGAATTCCGTAAGTACGTGAATGAAGACTGCCTGTTCTGTTCAACACTGGTAGACCGGATCGTCCCTGGCCGTGTACGTGATCCGAAAGAAGTGGAACGTCTGGAACAGGAAAACGGATATTCCGATTCCCTGCTAGATGTTGGTGAAGTGTTCGGTGTCTGGAACATTGAAGGACCGGCATGGCTGGAAGACAAGCTGCCGTTCAAGGCTGCCGGACTGAACTGCCCGGTTGTTCCGGATGTTACTCCGTATAAGAAACGTAAAGTACGTATTCTCAATGGCGCGCATACAGGATTTGTATTAGGCGCATATCTTGCCGGATTTGATATTGTCCGTGACTGTATGCAGAATGATACAGTTCTGAATTTCATGAATACCATGCTGTATGATGAAGTGATTCCGACACTGCCTTTGGACAAGGATGATCTGATGAACTTTGCCAGTGCTGTCCAGGACCGTTTCAACAATCCATTCATCAACCATGAACTGATGAGCATCTCTCTGAACTCCACCTCGAAGTGGAGAGCAAGAAATCTGCCAAGCCTGCAGGAATACGTGGAGATGAAGGGTGAACTGCCAAAGTGCCTCGCAACAAGTTTTGCGGCATTGGTGGCTTTCTACTCCTGTGATATTCAGGAACTGACAGATAAAGGCCTGATCTGCCGCCGTCCTGCCGGAAACACCTACACAGTTAGTGATGACCGGTTTGTTCTGGAATTCTACTATGATCACAGAAATGATGATGCGGCTGCTTTGACACACGCTGTCATGAAGGATGAGCGTATGTGGGGTATGGATCTTACAACGATCCCGGGATTTGAAGAGGCTGCTGCGAAAGCTCTTGAAGTAATTCGGACAGAAGGTGCTCTGAAAGCATACGCAATTGCTCTGGGAAAGGAATAAGCTGTCATGCTTGACTTTATCCGTATTAATGAAAATGACAATGTAGCTGTTGCGCTTCATCCGATTGAAGCCGGCACGGAGTTCGAAGGAGTAAAGATCATTGAGAATATTCCTCAGGGACACAAGGCTGCTTTGAAGCCGATTGCCTCAGGAGAAATCGTACGTAAGTACGGACTGCCGATTGGACATGCCACCTCTGATATCCATCCTGGTCAGTGGGTTCATACCCATAACATGGCAACCAATCTGTCCGGTGAAGTGGAATATAACTATTGTCCGTCTCATCCGCAGATTACACCGCTGGAACCCCGTACATTTATGGGATACCGAAGGGAAGACGGCAAAGCAGCAGTACGTAATGAAATCTGGATCATTCCTACTGTCGGCTGTGTCAATGATGTTGCGAAGACATTGGTCAGAGAAAACCAGGATCTGGTCAAAGGAACAATTGACGGACTGTATACATTTACACATCCGTTCGGCTGTTCCCAGACCGGACATGACCATGCCCAGACAAGAAAACTGCTTGCGGCTCTGACACGTCATCCGAATGCCGGTGCCGTACTGGTACTGAGTCTGGGATGTGAGAATCTTACTCATGAACAATTCCTCACAGAACTTGGGGACTACAATCCTGAACGTGTGAAGTTCCTGACCTGCCAGCAGGTAGAAGATGAATTTGAAGCCGGCAGACAGTTGCTCGAAGAGTGCGCAGCGTATGCATCTAAATTTGAACGAGAAGAGATGCCGGTAAGCGAACTGGTTGTCGGGATGAAGTGTGGTGGTTCTGATGGTTTGTCCGGTATTACTGCCAATCCGACAGTCGGCAGATTCTCTGACTTGATGACAGCGATGGGCGGTACGACAGTTCTGACGGAAGTACCGGAGATGTTCGGTGCTGAAAGTTTCCTGCTTAACCGCTGTGTGAATGAAGAAGTCTTCCAGAAAGCATCGGACATGCTGAATGGATTTAAGAATTACTTTATCTCCCATAATGAAGTTGTCTATGACAATCCTTCACCAGGGAATAAGCAGGGGGGTATTACAACTCTGGAAGATAAGTCCTGTGGTTGTGTTCAAAAAGGTGGAACGGCACCGATCGTTGATGTTATCGGTTATGCGGATTCCGTGAAGAAAAAAGGACTCAACCTGCTCTACGGACCGGGAAATGATCTGGTATCCGCAACTGCCTTAACAGCAGCCGGAGCCCATATGATTCTCTTTACGACCGGAAGAGGCACACCGTTCGGCGCACCTGCTCCGACACTGAAGATTGCGACAAATACACCGCTTGCAACAAAGAAAGCGAACTGGGTTGATTTCAATGCCGGTGCGGTTGCGGATGGTGAAAAGACACTGGATGAGGCCGGCGCAGATCTGCTTGATCTTGTCATTCAGACCGCTTCCGGAAAACAAACCAGTTCTGAACGTAAGGGATTCCGTGAAATCTCCATATTCAAGGACGGAGTTGTACTTTAATACCGTGCGGTTGAATTGAAAGGAGACAAGGTTATGCAGCTGGGCATACGCCTTCATGATGTAAATACATCTCTCGGCGAAGAATACAAAACATTGGAAAAACGTGCTGAAAAAGCGCATGAAGAAGGTTTCTCATGTGTACATCTTGCGTATTCCAAGGTAATCAAGGGCTGGACGTTTGATGACTGCGCCCTGACAGAAGGTCTGGCACAATACACGAAACGTGTATTCCGGAATCATGATCTGGATGTGGCAGTACTGGGATGTTATCTGAATCTTGCGCATCCGGATCCGGAAAAACTGCAGGAGATCCAAAGCCGGTATTACGGTAGTATCCGGGTCGCGTCTCTGCTTGGTGCATCGGTAGTCGGTACAGAGACCGGAGCACCGAATGCCCAATACAAAATGGATGATAATACACATTCCAAAGAAGCGTTGGAAACCTTTATCAAAGGTCTTGCGCCAGTCGTGGAATGTGCGGAAAAGTATGGTGTATCCATGGCAATTGAACCGGTATGGAAACACATCGTATGTACACCGGAACGTGCTCGTATTGTGCTGGATGCCATTAAAAGTCCGAATCTGAGGATCATCTTTGATCCGGTTAATCTGTTATATCCCGGGAATCTCAAGGAACGTGAAGAATTATTTGAACGTACGTTGAATCTGCTCGGGGATGATATCGCCGTCATTCATCTGAAGGACTATGTTCCGGAAGGAGATGACCTGAAGAGTATCGCGGCAGGCACCGGTGAGATGGATTACAGGCAGATCCTGAGCTTTGTCAAAGCCAGAAAGCCGTATATTCAGGCAACACTTGAAAATACCACAAATGATAATGCTGTCCAGTCAAGAGAAATGCTGGAAAATCTCTATAGAAGTTTGTAAATCACATATAGCAATTTATGCATACTTTCTGCCAATCTGCACAATCGGAAGACAGGAAGAGAAAATACATAATTATATTAGATAACAGGAGGATAAATAATTATGAATCAGTTAAATGAAGCTATTGCCAAGATTGGTGTTGTACCGGTAATCAAACTGAATAACCCGGAAAAGGACGCTGCTCCTCTGGCAAAGGCACTTTGTGAAGGTGGTCTGCCGGTTGCGGAAGTAACATTCCGTGCTGCCGGAGCTGACAAGGCAATCAAGATCATGAAGGAAACATGCCCGGATATGATCGTCGGTGCGGGTACAGTCCTGACAAGAGAACAGGCACAGGCTGCAAAAGATGCAGGCGCACAGTTTATCGTGTCTCCCGGCTTCAGCAAGGATCTTGCGGATAAGTGTGTTGAACTCGGTATTCAGTATTTCCCTGGTGTAACAACACCGACAGAATACCAGATGGCTCTTCCTTACGGATATGAAGTCGTCAAGTTCTTCCCGGCAGAACAGTCCGGCGGTCTGGCAAAGATCAAGGCAATGAACGCACCGTTCCCGATGTTCAAGGTCATGCCTACAGGCGGTATCTCCCTGAAGAATCTGGAAGAATATCTGTCCTGCCCGGTCATCGCAGCTTGCGGCGGTTCCTACATGGTCAAGGCAGACGATATTGAAAACGGTAACTGGGAAAAGATTATCGATCTCTGCAAACAGACAAGAGAGATCGTTGACAGAGTCAGAGGCTAAGCCAACATATCCTTGAGTTTACAGAAGAATAATACGAAACAAGGAGAAATGATATGGAACATCATAATCCTCTGATCAGCAGTCAGCCCGGCACCAGGTTTATCACATTCGGTGAAGTCATGATGCGTCTGACTCCTCCGAACTATGACAAGATCCGAGTTGCGACAAACTTTGAGATCAGTTACGGCGGAAGTGAAGCAAATATTGCGCTAGCTTTAGCCAACCTTAAAATAGACAGTACATTCTTCAGTGTTGTCCCGGATAATTCTCTGGGCAAGAGCGCTGTCCGTATGCTTCGAAGCAACGATGTACATTGTACGCCTGTGATCTTGTCTACGCCTGAACAGACGCCGACACACAGAATGGGTGTCTATTATCTGGAAACCGGATACGGAATCCGTCCCTCCCGTGTAACCTATGACCGTAAGCACAGTGCCATTGCCGAGTTTGATTTCTCGACAATCGATGCTGCTGCACTGCTGGAAGGATTTGACTGGCTGCATCTGTCCGGGATCACACCGGCTTTGAGTCCCAGTTGTGCTGAGTTTACTCTACGTTTGATGAAAACCGCAAAGGAAAAGGGACTGACAGTCAGCTTTGACGGTAACTTCCGTTCTCTGCTATGGAGTTGGGAAGAGGCCAGAGATTACTGTACGCAGTGTCTGCCGTATGTTGATGTACTCTTCGGTATAGAACCGTATCATCTGTGGAAGGATGAGGAAGATCACACAAAAGGTGACTGGAAAGACGGTCTCAGTATGCATCCAAGTTATGAGGACCAGGATGAAGTATTCCAGAAGTTTATTGAGAGATATCCGAACCTGAAATGTATTGCCCGTCATGTACGTTATGCGCACTCAGGAAGTGAAAACAGCCTGATGGCATATATGTGGTATCAGGGACATACATTTGAAAGTAAGATGTTTACATTCAATATTCTGGACAGAGTCGGCGGCGGTGACGCATTTGCGAGCGGACTGATCTACGCAATGATGAACAACTACAAACCGATGGATATGGTTAACTTCGGTGTTGCCAGCAGTGTGATCAAGCATACGATTCACGGTGACGGTAATATCGTAGATGATGCGGAATCCATCCGTAACCTGATGAACATGAATTACGATATCAAGAGATAGGAGTGATAAGTGAAAATGAAAGCATTTATGGATAAAAACTTCCTGCTTGAGACAGGGACTGCTCAGCATCTGTTCCATGATTATGCAGATCAGATGCCCCTGGTAGATTACCACTGTCATATTTCTCCGAAAGAAATCTATGAAGACAGAAGATTTAACAATCTGGCAGAAGTATGGCTTGGGGGTAAGAATCCGGATGGTACCTATTTCGGTGATCACTATAAATGGAGAGTTATGCGTTCCAACGGTGTACCGGAAGAATATATCACAGGTGATAAGCCTGACTATGAGCGTTTCCTGAAGTTTGTGGAAGCTCTGGAGATGGCAATCGGCAACCCGATGTACCACTGGTGTAATCTGGAACTGCATAAGTTCTTCGGTATCGAAGAACCCCTGACCCTGGAAAATGCCGAAGCAGTCTGGAACAAGTGTAATGACATGCTGCAGCACGATCCCAACATGACCGTACGCGGTTTGATCAAACAGTCTAATGTTGCCTTTATCGGAACGACAGATGATCCTGTAGATACTCTGGAGTGGCATAAGAAGATCCGTGAAGATGCGACAATTACGGTTAAAGTATGTCCGTCTTTCCGCCCGGATAAAGCAATCAACATCAATAAAGAAGGCTTTACAGATTATGTAAAACTGTTGGCAAAGTCTGTCGGAAAAGAAACATTCACTTCTGCTCAGGAAGTCATCGATGCCCTGATTCAGCGTCTGGAATTCTTTGCGGAGATGGGATGCCGTGCAAGTGACCATGGCTTGGATTATATTCCGTTCCGCAAGGGAACAGAGGAAGAGGTTAATGCCGCATTCACCAAAGTCATGAACGGTGAGAGCATCACTGTAGAAGAAGCAGAGAAGTATCAGACAGCCGTTCTGCTGGCACTTGGAAAAGCATATCACCGTCTTGGTATCGCTATGCAGCTCCATTATTCCTGCCATAGAAATGCCAATGAAAGAATGTATCGTCTGCTGGGACCGGATACAGGTTACGATATGATTGCCCAGAATAACTGCGGTGAACTGATTGCGGATCTGCTTTCCGAATTGGATAAGAACGCAGAATGCCCGAAGACGATCCTGTATTCTCTGAATCCGGTAGATAATGAACTGCTCGGAACACTTCTTGGCTGTTTCCAGTCAGATGAAGTACCTGGTAAGATCCAGTTAGGTTCCGCATGGTGGTTCAATGATACAAAGTCCGGAATGGAAGACCAGATGAGAGCTCTGGCAAACCTGGGACTGTTTGGAAACTTCATCGGTATGCTGACAGACTCACGTTCTTTCCTGTCCTATGCGCGTCATGACTACTTCCGCCGCATCATGTGCAACATGGTCGGAAACTGGGTAGAAAACGGAGAATATCCGAACAATGAAGCATCCCTGAAGAAGATCGTGGAAGGCATCAGTTATACGAATGCCGCACGGTATTTCGGGCTGTAAGATTTGAACGATACTGCTAGTATTTACAGTATATAAACCAGCGTTAACAGCGCTGGTTTTACTTTTCTATTCCAGATGATTTCTGCTGTAAGTGTTGATGAGTACAATCCTGTTCTCTGGGGCTGTATAATAATTACAGAGAACTGATGACGAGCAGATAATAATAACAGACCGGGAAAGTTCACCCATACAGAGAGAAAGGAATATGACATGACTATTGATACGCTAAATGACAAGCTTAAATTCGCCTGTAGTATCGCAAAAAGCTGTTTTGACAGAAATATGGGAAGCGGGACAACCGGGAATCTATCTTTTAAACATAACGGATATCTCTTTATCACAGCAGGAGGAACTTGTTTCGGATTTCTGACACCGGATGATTTTGCGGCAGTGGCGGTTGACAAAAACTCTTCACTGGATGCCTTTACCGATACGGAAAAAGAGTATGTGAAAGAAGCCGTGACCAGGAAACCCTCCAAGGAACTGAAACTTCACCGGCTGGTTTATGACCGTCTGGCAAAGGACGGCATTTACGACGGTGCGGTGATTCATCTGCATTCAACATATTCTGTTCTGTGGTCATGTATACCTGGTCTTAATCCGGAGGATTGTGTACCTGAGATCACCCCTTATCTGGGGATGAAGATGGGTCCCTGCGGATTGATTCCTTATGAGAAACCGGGATCAGAAGAACTATTCAGTACGTTTGAACGTCTGGCCGGTGATCATTACGGGTGGATTCTTTCTCACCACGGCTTACTGACAGGAGGGAAAGATTTGATGGAAGCGTTCGGACGCAGTGAAGAACTGGAAGAGACCTGCAAAGTAGCCTGGATGGCCAGGAATGCCGGATTACTTCCCTGATACGAAAAAGAGGTAAGGAAATTGAAACTCTATCATACAAGTAATGTAGAAATCCGTGTCCCGGATATCTACCGAGGCAGGAAGAATGCGGATTTTGGCCAGGGGTTCTATCTGTCGCTGGACTGGGAATTTTCCTGCCGGTGGGCAGGCAAAGATAACATTGTCAATGAATATGAGCTGGATGAGACCGGATTAACCATCCACAGATTCGAGCGGGATGAAGACTGGTTTAACTACATTTATCATAATCGGAGAGCCATGGATACTTTGTCCGCAGATGTAGTCATTGGGCCTATTGCCAACGATACGATCTTTGATACGCTCGGTATCCTGAGCAGCGGTTATCTGAAACCGTCAGAAGCAGTAAAACTATTGATGATCGGTCCGGAATATACACAGGTGGCTATTAAAACAGAGAAAGCAGTTAATCAGCTCCGGTGGATCAAGTCAGAGATAATCACAAAGATCAATACGGAACTACGTAAAGCAGAACAAGCAGAATATGAGGCAGTCTTTGCGCGGACATTACAACAGATTTTTGGAGAGGAGCCAGAATAAACAAACCCCGGTATACAGGCAAAAGAAACACCTGTCTTAAGCAGTCAGATCTGTACTTATCACATGAATAAAAAAGTACAGGTCGGGAGGTGCCGTATGAAGCTTAAGTATATATTTGTCCACGGCGCCGGAGGATGGGGACATTATGACCCGATCAACCGGTATGTACCATACTGGGGCATGTTAGGACCCAATCTGATTACTTATCTGAACGCCAACGGATTTGAAAGCTATGCGGCATCGGTAGCACCTGCCAGAAGTATCTGGATCCGGGCTTGTGAGCTTTATGCGCAGCTTTCGGGAAGCCGGGTGGATTACGGACGAGTGCACAGTGAGCGGGAAGGGATAGCCCGCTTTGGCAGGGATTTCTCACAGGAACCGCTGATTCCGGAATGGAATGAAGATACCCGTCTGGTATTACTCGGACACTCGATGGGCGGTGCTACTGTGCGTCTTCTTGCCCATCTGCTGGTATACGGAGATCCGGAAGAACGAGAACAGACACCGGCTGATCAACTGTCACCATTATTTGCCGGAGGTATCCATAAGCGTGTCTTTGGGATTGTGACGCTGGCAGCACCCACGAACGGTGTATCCGCACCGGATATGTTTACCGATCCTGCATTTGATCTTGAGAAGATCCGGATACCGGTATGGAGCAGAGCGGCGATGAAGATCCTGTCCCTGCGTCTTGGCTCAGCCCGCACGAGACGTACAGCCAATGATGTCCAGCGTGTTTCGGGGATCGACCGTGCCCTGGCGCAGAACGAAACGATTGCGACTTTACCGGATGTCTATTACTTCTGTGCAGCCTGCAGTTGTACGGAAAAGCAGCCCGACGGCAGTCATTGTCCGGTACCGTCAAAGACAGAGTTCCTGTATTATGCCCGCTCTATCCAGATGGGAGCGTATACCGGTGTTACTCCTGAAGGCTTCGTCATCGATGATACATGGCGTGAAAATGACGGACTGGTGAATACGGTGTCTGCGAGAGCACCGATCGGGGCACCGCAGAAAGCCCTGGATCCTGCACATATTGAAAAAGGAATATGGAATATCCTGCCGGATTTTGACGGTGATCATATGTCGTTACAGGGAGGATTCTTCCACCGTGTGGATGTACGGGGATACTATCTGAACCTGCTTAACATTATTCAATCCCTGCCGGAATAGTCAGGCAGGAAAACCAATTCAACTACATACACGATAAGGAGCTGACTATGGATCTATCCAAATACGAGAAAAAGTATATCCGGATCACGGATAAAGACGGAAATACCTTTACAGGTAGCGCAAGTTATGGGAATAAAGAGTTTTTAATACATGAGTACGGGGGAGAAGAGGATGGTATCTTCATTGAAGATGTTCTCATCTACAATTCCCAGATTGAATCCATAGAAGAGATAGAAGTCCATGGTACAGCAGAGTTATATACCGAACAGTTATGTCTGCGCAGATATTTACAGGAGGATGCAGTACCCCTGTATAAGTGTTTTGGGACAGATCCTGCGATGGTTCAGTACTCAGGGTGGAATCCTTACGCAACACCGGAAATGGCGCAGGAAACCGTCCGCAGGTTTATTGACAGTTATGAGGATGAACACTCCTATTCCTGGGTAATGGATCTGGACGATATACTGGTCGGGACGATCGGTGCCTACGATTATGAAGATGACACGATTGAGGTTGGATTCAGTGTTGCCCGTAACTGGCAGGGACGTGGTTTTGCGACTGAAGCATTAAAGAAAGTACTGGAATACCTGACCGAAAACGAAGGGATTCCCTGCGTGACTGCCTGGTGTGCATCAGAGAATACCGGATCACAGAAAGTGCTGGAAAAATCAGGGATGAAGTATATCCGCACAGAGAAAAACAGCCTCACTATCGGTGAAAAAGTATACGACAAAATGATCTACGAATATCACAAGGAACCGTAATACTGCGCAAAAAAAAGATACCAGTATCAGAGGTATCTCAGATATTCAGTACTACCAGCGCCCCAAGAATCAGGCATAATGCAGAGATCTGATACTTGTTCAGGTATTCCTTGAACAGAGGTATACTGATCACCGTAACAAATACTATAGCACCTGTGGAGAAGACCGGATAGGCGATAAATGCCGGAATCGAACGCAGGGAAGAAAGCAGTAAAATTGAAGAAAAATAATTGGGAATTCCTATGAGGATCCCGCCGGCAAGATCGCTGAGAGACGCAGACTTACCGGTTCTTTTTCTTTCCCACAGAAGCAGGCAGAAAGTGAAGATCGAAACCCAGAAGAAGATAAAGAATACATATACGGATTCTTCATCACGGATACCGTTTACACTGTAGATCTTGGCCATACAATCGGACAGGCCGTTAGTAAACAGAACAACCAGCAGAAACCACAGATGGATATCTTCTTTACGTGCAGAAGTATCATCTTTACTGATCAGGTAGATTGAAGTAAGTACCAGCAGGAGTCCGGCACCCTGTAGCAAAGAAGGCTGTTCATGAAAGAACAAGATACTCATCAGTAAAGGAACCAGCAAGCCAAGCTTGGAAAAAGCGGAAGAAAGGATTGCGCCGCTCTGCATGACACTTTTCTGCATACATACCAGGGACAGTACATAGAGAAAGCCGCCGGCGATACCGCAGATATACGTTACGGGATGAGCCGAGAATAACAGAGATTTATCCGGGATCAACAGGAATCCCACCAGTGTACAAGTCAGATAATTCCCCAGGATCATCGCATAGCGGTTGTTGTCAGAAGCACGGAAAAGACGCAGTACGATCGAGATGGAAGCACTGCTCATGGTTGCCAGTAATAACGCTATACCTGCAGGAATATTCATACCGGCAACTATTATCGCATAAAACAATAAGAAGAGGGAAAGAAACAATATAAGAAAGGGTTATAATAAAACACATAACAAATAAGAATACCTGGATCACCCAGAATTTATACATAATTTACTGTAATAAGAGGGGTAATAGTCATGAAGAAAGAGAAAAAAGAACGAGTCCTGTCTGAAGCTGAAAAGAGAAGATTAGAACACTTCGAAAAGATCTCAGAAGAACTGAAACAACAGGGGTATACCCGGCATGATCTGATTATAGACATGGGAAAGGCGAATGTCTTTGCAATCGTCTTGCTGGTACCGTTATTTGTTATCGGTTACTGGTTGTATTACAAGGTCAACCAGAGATTCGACATCAATAATTATAAAATGATATTCTTTCTTGTCGCATATCTGGTGCTGATCGTCGTACACGAACTGATTCACGGATTATGCTGGAGTATCTTTACACCGCATCATTTCAAGGATATCGAATTCGGTCTGATGAAGCCTTCGATGAACCCTTACTGCACATGTCTAGTGCCTCTGAAGAAAGGACAGCATATCTTCGGAACCGCTATGCCTCTGATCCTGCTGGGAATCATACCGATGATCGCAGGTATCGTGATGGGAAATCATAGCCTGATGTTCCTGGGTATTCTCATGATCGATGGAGCAGCAGGGGATATCCTGATCATCCACAAGATTCTGAGTTATAAGAGTCAGTCACAGGATACCGTATACATGGATCATCCTACAGAAGGCGGAGGAGTAGTGTTTGAAAAACAGACTCTCGGATAAACGAGAAATTAGTAAATGATATATTATGATAGATAGCAGTCTGCGGGAGGAATAATAATCATGAGTATACTATTTATTAATGCAAGCCCGAACAAAAACGGCAACACGGCAAAACTGGCACAGGAACTACTTGCGGGAAAGGATTATGAAACATTAAACCTGATCGATTATAAGATCTATGCGTTTGGACAAAACTATGCGGATGATCAGTTTAATGAAGTCATAACTGCAATGCGTACTGCAGATACCGTTGTCATGGGATCACCTTTGTACTGGCATAATATCTGTGGTCTGCTGCGTAATTTTCTTGACCGTTGTATCGGATCGGTAAAACAAAATGAGTTCAGCGGGAAAGATCTATACTTTATCATTCAGGGCGCAGCACCGGAGAAGTGGCAATTGGAAGCCTGTGAGTATACCATGGAGCGGTTTGCCAGACTTTACGGGTTCAACTATAAAGGCATGATTACAGATTCAGAGACAGCGATTCAGAAGAGGCATTAACAGATTACAAATTCAACCGATATAGGTTTTCATAAAAAGCCAGGCTTCAAACCTGGCTTTAATCTTTCGGAGTTTAGTGTATTTCTGCTAACCTCAGATAACATGTAAACTGTCGGTATCAAACTTGACAAATGCCTTATCTCCAACATTATAGATTTTCTTGTTTTTCGGATTGAAATCAGTAATCTTGACAAGTGTATCGCCAACCATGACATGGTAATTCTGATAACTTCCCATGAAGGTACTCAGAATGACATTGCACGGTAACTGTCCGTCATCTGCGACAACAGCAGCTTCCGGACGCAGAACAAGTGTACATTCATCACCGACATTACGTCCCGGAATATCATGCAGGACAATGCGGTTACCGTAAACATCTGCAGCCCCGTCATTACCGTTTTTCTCTGTGATCTTACCTTTCAGGAAGTTTGCTTCACCGATGAAGTCCGCAACGAATTCACTGTTTGGATGATAGTAGATCTCCTGCGGTGTACCCATCTGTGCCACAACACCTTTATTCATGATAATGATCTTATCCGAGATTGCCATCGCTTCCGACTGGTCATGAGTAACATAGATTGCGGTAATACCGGCTTCCTGCTGGATACGGCGGATTTCTGTACGCATTGTTACACGTAATTTGGCATCCAGGTTGGATAACGGTTCATCGAACAACAGAACACCTGGTTCAATGACCAAAGCTCTTGCCAAAGCGACACGCTGCTGCTGACCGCCGGATAGCTGGTTGGTCATACGGCTTTCCATACCTTCCAGACCAACGAGTTTCAGAATATTGATGACTTTCTCTTTGATGACTTCTTTGTCCATCTTCCGCAGTTTCAGACCATAAGCAACGTTGTCAAAGATATTGTAGTGCGGAAGAAGCGCATAACTCTGGAATACCATTGCTGTATCACGTTTGTTCGGAGTCAGTTCATTAATCGGTTCTCCACCAAGGTAAATTTCACCTTCATCCGGACTTTCAAAACCTGCAATCATACGCAGAGTTGTTGTCTTTCCGCAGCCGGAAGGTCCCAGCAGAGTAACGAATGATCCCGGTTCTATTTCCAGTGTTGTATCACGGACAGCGTAGAATTCTTTCTTTGTTTTCGGATCCAGATATATCTTGGATATATGTTCGAGTCGAACACCTTTTTTCTCTTTTGCCATATTAGACCTCCTTTATCTGACGGCTGGTGCCGAAGTGCTTAATAAAGAGATTCATGAGGGTTACCGCACCATAGGTGATCATAATCAGAATTGTAGCGAATGCGCAGGCAATACCGAAGGATCCCTTTTCGGCGAATTCGTTGATTTGTACAGTGATCAGCAGGAACTTCGGTGTAACCAGCAGAATAATTGCGGAAATAGCCGTAATGCTTCGTACAAAGGCTGTTACAAGTCCTGACAGGAAACTGTCCTTGATCAGCGGCAGTGTTACCGTCATAAATACCTTAAAGCTGTCTGCACCCATGTCATACGCTGATTCTTCAATACTCTTATCGATCTGTCGAAGCGCAGATATACCGCTTCGTGTACCGGTGGGAAGTGAACGTACGATGAATACGATGACCAGCAGTGCACCTGTACCATATAAGGACTGAAGGAACCCCGTACGGAATACACCGGCAGAGAATCCGCGGATATATCCGACACCGAGTACAGTTCCCGGTACTGCCATTGCCAGCATGGATACTGCTTCGATAAAGCCTTTTGCCTTGAAATTTCTCTTAACAACAAGATACGAGATAATCATGGACAACAGAGCGGTGATCGGTGAAGCAATAAAGGACAGCAGGAAGGAGTCCTTAAACGCTTTGAATCCCTTATATCTGGTAAATACCAGACCAAACCATTTGAATGTCAGATGGAAATCATATCCCCAGGTCTTAAACAATGCGCCAAGAGGTACGCAGATATACATCAGGACGACGAAGGATGCGACGAGCAGGCAGAACGCTGTGAGAGGACGAGTAACAGACTTGTCCGTAATCAGCATTCTCTGTCTGCTGGCTTTTCCTGTCAATGTCGCGGTACTCTTCGCTTCTAGGTAGTACTTCTGTACAATGAACATCATAAGGGTGATTGCGAGCAGGACAACAGCCATGGCTGAGGCACCCTGTTTATCGTAAGCACCGGTAATCTGAAGATAGATGGAAGTTGCGAGTGTATCGTAGGATCCGCCAATGATCATCGGGTTGGCGAAGTCTGCAATAGACTCAATAAATGTGACAAGGAACGCATTACCCAGACCAGGTAAGATCAGCGGCAGTGTTACTGTCGTGAATACGGTGAAACGGGACGCTCCCATATCTCTGGCAGCTTCTTCAAGGGAAGGGTCAATGTTTTTCAGCAACCCCTTCATCATCATGTAGCAGACAGGGAAGAATGTCAGTGTCTGAACGATGGCGATCCCCCAGAAACCATAGACATTGTTTTCATAGATTCCCAGCAGATATCTGGTAATAATACCTGCTTTACCAAACAACATGATCATGGAAAGTGATAATACGAACGGCGGTGATACGACAGGCAGAAGACTAATCACCTTGAATAGGTTTTCCAGTACTTTTGTCTTAAGCTTTACATATTCTTCAACGTAGGCGAACAGAAGTCCGATCGCTGCCGAGAGAATACCGACCAGAAAGCCTACTTTTAGTGTGTTGGTAATCGCTTTACGGAAGTTGGGCATTGCCAGAACACGCTTGAATACATCCAGCGTGAATCCTTCTCCGGACACGAAACTGTCTACCAGCAGTATTGCCAGCGGATACAGAATGAATAATGTCAGGAAGACAATCAGAACTACGATGGTCGTAACCATTATCGGATCAGCAAAGAACTTTTTACGATCAAGTTCCTTACTTTGACTTGTAGCCATAAGCAGACTCCTTTCTTTGGTTATTTTATGGTAAATACGGGTGGACTTGAGTCCACCCGTATGTTCCGACCGCTATTATTCAGTCTTGAAACGATCGTCTCCTCCGCCTAATGCGTTCATAACTTCTGTGATGTATTTTTCAGTATTCTGTTTAGCATCTTCGAAGTCATACTTCATGACATTGTTCGGGTCGAGTCCGAATTCTTCAGCCACATCAGGCTGCTTTGCGTTGTCGAGGACAAGGAACTGGTAAGAACCATTCTTCGCGGCGAGTTCCACACATTCCGGAGACAATGCATATTCAATCCAGAGTTTGGCGGCATTCGGGTGTTTCGCACCATTGAATATCGCTGTAGCACCTACTTCATAGGAAGTGCCTGTACTCGGAATAATCAGTTCAATATTGCCGTAACCGTTGTCAACGATCTGTGTGATACCATCATGCAGGAATCCGATACCAATGACACATTCACCTGTACCGACATTCTTGGATGGACCGGAACCGGACTTCGTATAAACCTGAATGTTCTTGTCAAGGTCTACGAGGTACTGGATACCTTCGTCATGTCCGTACTTCTGGATCATAGTGTTGATAACCAGTTTTGCTGTACCGGCAGTATTATAGTTGGACAGCCAGATCAATCCTTTGTACTTCTCATCCAGCAGATCCTTCCAATCAGCCGGTTTTTCCAGACCTTTACGATCCAGTTCATCTTTGTTGACCATGAAGCCCAGGATTCCCTTATAGATACCGAACCAGTAACCATCTTTATCACGGTAAGCATCATCAATCAGATGAGATGCATTCTCCGGTTCATAAGCTTCCAGGAGTCCTTTGCTGGCTGCCATGTTATACGGGTCAGTGGTTCCGCCGAACCATACATCACCGGACGGGTTGCCGTTTTCTTCTTCAATCTTAGCCTGAACTTCGCCCGTAGACAGTCTCTGATATTGAACCTTGATACCATAGAGTTCTTCAAAGTGTTCGCAGGCTGCCGCAAGATATTCTTCTTCGCAGGAACCGTATACAACAAGTTCTCCTTCTTCCTTAGCGGCTTTAACGAGTTCGCTGTCGTTCTCGTTAGCGTTGCTTCCGCTGTTTCCGCCGGAGTTATTGCCGCCGCCTGAGCAAGCCACAAGACTGAATGTCATTGTGCCGGCAAGTATCATCTTAACAAGTTTTTTCACAATTCTTCCTCCCTTTCGTGTAGTGTAAAAACTTATACCCGAGATATATTATAGTCCTCTCAAACAAGTATGTAAACGCTTTCACAAGCTTTGGGACATGAAAACAAAAGAAGTTTTCCATCTCCTGTAAACAGGAACCCGGATCCTTCGCCTCCCGGATTACCGTGAAAAAAACAGTGTGTTATATCCGCTGAAATCGTGCGGAGAAATATCTTTTGCAGGTATAATGAATTACAGGAGGCCAGGTCTATGAATCCAGAAAACACACTTGCAAGATTAGCGAGAAATACCGGTCCGGCAAGGATGTTTGTTCCTGTTGGTATTATTCTGATCATCTTCGGTTTTATCATGTATAACTTCCGGTCGGATACCATGCTTGAAACGACAGGTACGATTACTTCTGTTGTGGATGATACCACGGAAAAGAACAAGCCTGAGTACGATATCAGTTTTACATATGCGGTTAACGGAAAAACATATGAAGGTACGTTTGAGAATCTCCCCGGTGATTATATTGTCGGGAATGAAATCAAGGTATATTACGATACGGAAAACCCGGAGAAGATCACCAACAGTAAGATGAGCGGTGCAGCAGCCTTGGCTGTAATCGGGGCAGGTGCTGCGTCTATTCTGCTGGGTATCCTGATGTCTGTCAAAGCTTTCCGGAAGAGCAAGGAACTTGATCAGGCGATACCAGAGAACAGAACCTCGGTGGATTTTGATGGTTATATGTACCATACAGGGGTAAAGGAGTATTACTGCCGTTTTGACGGGAATACACTAAGTCCCGGATATATCATTGAAGACAAAGACAGAAAGATCCTCTATGAAGCGAAAATGGTGAAGAATTCTCTTGTCGGAGCGCGGATCTTTGAGTTTACCGATCATACCACCGGCAGAACCGCAAAACACGAAGTTGGGCATACGGTTACCCAGACCTACAACAATGAGTTTTTCTCTGTAAGTTCCTGGTTCAAGATGGACGGGCAGAATATCTGGGATCTGATCCATGACCGCGGTATACGTATGAATACAGACCTGACCACGAAATTCCCGTACGTGATCTACGAAGTCTCCAGAAACGGCAGAGCTTTTGCCAGGATCGAATCCAGCAGTATCTATGTACACGAAGAGGATGAAGCCCAGCACAAGATCGTTGTCCCATACGGCAGATATTATTACCGGATCTGGACAGATTCGGAAGATTTAGAGTCTGTCTTCCTTCCGGTCTTTGCGGTCAGCGAAACCGAACAGCCTGTTGCGGAGTAACCAATGTACAAGATTCACAGTGAGAGACTATCACCGGAAGAATACATCGATTTCCTGAAGCGTACGGATCTTGGCTCGCAGTATCCCGCGGAACGCTTTGAGGAACGTATTCCTGTGCTGCTGAAGAATGTCAATATCAGTCTGTCTGCCCGCAATGAAGACGGAAAACTCGTCGGTATACTGCTTGGGCTTACAGATTTTGCGTATTGGCTGTATGTTACAGATCTTGGTGTGGACAGAGAGTATACGCATCAGGGTATCGGACGCAGCTTGATGAAGACTGCGCATGAACTGGCCGGAGGAGAAAAGGATATCGCGGTTTATCTGATAGCCATGGACAAAGCGGTTCCTTTCTACGAGAAACTCGGTATGGAAAAAGCAGACGATGTCTGAACTTGTCAACGGAAAGTAGACAGTTCTAAAAAGTCGGATGGAAGCCCTGTGAGAGTGTAAACTCCGCAGGGCTTTTATAGTGCAGTTTATACATTGGTCTCTCATAGTTGTAATAATGGATGTATTCATTGATGAAAT
>JAFRMA010000068.1 GCA_017430925.1 Solobacterium sp.
CAGATGATGGTAAAGGTGCCGGTACGCTTTGACCTGGAGAATTTGTCTTCACTGCAGAAAAGATTATTAAGGGCTCTCTATCTGGATAAGAATTCTTCAGAAATTAGTAAGACTGCGGATTTCTACTATCGTTATCATCACAAGGGAGTACTGAGTGTTCTGACCGACAGTGGGAAGATCACCAACCGGTTCCGCTGGTTTTTCAGTTCTTCCGCGGAGAAGGAACAACTTCGCATGTCCTATGCGTTTCTGAAGTCCATGACTCAGGGTGAATACAGAGAAACCGTCACCCGCCTGGATGATTTACTGAATAAACTGACCGGCAGCACTGAAAAAGATATCCTGCATGATTTTGAGGAACATGCCTCAGAATACTATGCGCTGCTGGAAAAATACGCGGATCGTGAACTGTCCGGGGAAGATGTCGGAGAGAATGATCTGGAGTCTGATCTGATCCGTGAGATCAACACCGTACAGATAGATGAATCCCTGCTGAATGTTACTTTGCGTCACTACCAGAACTTTGGCGTAAAGTATATCCTTCATCAGAAGAAAGTACTTCTCGGGGATGAAATGGGTCTGGGTAAGACGATTCAGGCTCTGGCAGTCATGGCCCATCTCAGCGCACAAGGTCATACACACTTCCTGGTTGTATGTCCGACAGGAATCATGGTGAACTGGTGCAGAGAGATTGAATCCAAGACAAAGATGAAGAGTATTCTGTTACACGGGCATGTCTATGAGAATATGCAGAAATGGATCCGTAACGGAGGTATCGCAGTCGTAAATTATGAATCCCTGACCAAGATCCACATCCCGGATGAGATAAAGCTGTCCATGATCACAGCGGATGAAGCACACTATGTAAAGAATCCCGGAGCTATACGTACCCAGGCTTTATTGATGCTTAAGGATAAAGCAGAGTATGTCCTGTACATGACCGGTACTCCGTTAGAGAACAATATCGAAGAGATGCACTATCTGATCTCCTGTCTCAGGGAAGATATTGCGGATGAAATTGAAGGTATCCGTTACTTTGCGGAAGCGAGGGTATTCCGGGAGAAGATCGCTCCGGTATATCTGCGCAGACGACGTGAAGATGTCCTGCAGGAATTGCCGGAACTGACGGAGATCCTGGAATGGACACCGATGAAACCGGCGGAATGGGCTGCGTACGCGAAATCAGTAGCGGCCGGTAACTTCATGGAGATGCGCCGTGTGTCGTGGAATGCGGAAGAATCCTCCAAGGCAGAACGCCTGCTTGAACTCTGTCTGGAAGCACGGGAAGAAAAGCGAAAGGTGGTTGTCTTCTCGTTTTTCCTGGAAACGATCATGCTGGTGCAGGCAGTTCTGGAGGGTATGACTTTTCCTTCCCTGACCGGTTCTCTGAACTCTGGTGAACGACAGTTTATCCTGGATGAATTTGCGAGGTCGGAAGACAGACATGTGCTTGTGGCACAGATCCAGGCAGGTGGTGTAGGCCTGAATATCCAATCTGCCAGTATTGTGATCCTATGCGAACCCCAGCTCAAACCATCCGCGGAAAAACAGGCAATCTCCAGAGTCTACCGTATGGGACAGGTCAGGAATGTACTGGTATATAAACTACTCTCCGAAGGTACCATTGATGAATACCTGGTAGAGAGACTCGGCAACAAGCAGGAGATCTTTGATACATTCGCGGATGAATCCGAAGCCGGTGAACAGTCCAAGATCAGTTCTGAATGGATCAGGGAGATCATAGAGAAAGAGAAGATCAAAGTCGCTGAAGAAATCAGAGGTGAAGAAGATGACAGAAAAGAAAGAGAACCAGAACTTCAATGAAGAAGAGTTACTTAAGAAAGTAGAGCGCGCAGCTGCTAAAGGCGCAGGCAGGAATCACATCATACAGTTTATTCTCGCCTGTCTGCCGGTATTACTGGCAATCGCTTTGTATGCGTATTATGTTCTTCCGAAGATCAATGCGGTAAACGCTGGATTTGAACAATTAGTTCATTTTGACAGTGATGCGGATACACACGATACGGTACTTGAAGATCAGAGTATATTCGGCTATACAGCTGCGGATTTTGAAAACGCGATCCTTGGGGACGGCTCAAAACTGAAGAAACTGGAAGTCTATACCCAGGAAGTATCCGATGTCAGTACGATTACCGATACAGGTTTTGTGAACTGGTCGATCTTTACCAAGACAAAGCTGATCACTTATAACGGTACGGTCGTCTATACGGTAGATCTCTCTACGCTGAAGAAATCCGATATTCAGTTTAATGAAGAAGAGAAGATCATCACTCTGAAGATCCCTCATGCCGGGCAGGAAGAGATCAATATCCCGGAAGACCAGATCCAGTTTGGGGATACTTCCGGCGGATTGTTAGCCTTTGGTGATATCAAACTTACTCCGGAACAAGCTGCCCAGGTACAGGCAGGAGCCAGAGAAAAGATGCAGGCAAAACTGGATGAAGATCATGTGCTGGATACAGCAGACAGATTTGCCGTACTGAGTGTATGGGAACTGTACTCTCCGATCATCAAAGGAGTCGCAAAGGATTATTCCCTGCAGGTGGAATTCCGGTAAACAAAAAATAACCGCTGTCTTGAACAACGGTTATTATCAGTCTTAGGACTCCAATGCCCTAATACAAGTTTAATATAACAGGAACCGGAGTACTTTACAATACTCTGGTTTCTAATGATAAGAGGGAGAATATGTACAATTGTTGACTGTTTTTTCTTCTGTATGATATATTTTCTATGCGATATAAAGGCTTGTTATCGAAAGAGCAACACCTGTCGTCCTTTTAACAGGTGTTTTTCATTTCTCAGGAGGCCGGATGAAGATCATACAGATCATCAATAACAATGTAGTATTGTCGGAAGATGTCAAAGGAAATGAGATCGTTGTTTTCGGTAAGGGCATTGGGTTTCGAGGTAAACGGGGAGAAGAGATCCATCCGGAAGAAATCCGGAAGATTTATCATCTGGAAGATAATACGGAGAAAAACCGGATCGTCAGTTTACTGGAAGAAATCCCCTATGAAATCATTAGTTTCGGACTTAAGGCTACGGAATACATAGCTGCCTGCAGTGTCCTGCCGATCAGTCCGCGTATCCTGATTCCCTTGACAGATCATATCTATACGGCAATAGAACGTGCTAAAAACCATGTGTCCTTTGAAAAAGGATTATCCTGGAATGTCCGTTATTTGTACAGAGATGAGTATCATACAGCAGGGGATATCGTGGATATGATCAAGAGTGATTTCGGCGTGGATCTGGAACCGGATGAAACGGCGTTTATAGCTTTGCATATTGTTAATGCAGAGATGGGTATTGATCTGAAAGATACCTATAAAGCGACCGGAATCATTGACCTCAGTGTACGTATGATTGAAGAGTATTTCCAGATCAAGCTGGATCCGGATAATCTGAATTACGGCCGTTTTATCACGCATATGCAGTTTTTGACGAAGCGGATCATCACCAATACATTTGAACTTGAAGATGATGAAGAAATGATCAAATACACCAATTACCGCTATCCTGACGCGTATGACTGCGCGCTTAAGATCTGTGACGCAATTCGTGAACAGTATCAGATGGAAATAAATAAGAATGAATATTCTTATTTGACGATCCATATAGCCAGATTACTGAAAAAGGGTCTGGATTAGTTGAAGGGAGGATTCATATGGATTACAAACAAACTGCCGCAAAGATCATTGAACTGGTCGGAGGCAAAGAAAACATTCAGGCGCATACACACTGTATGACACGTCTGAGACTCGTCTTGAAGAATGTCGCTTTGGCAAAAGAAGACGAACTGAAAAAGGTTCCGGGTATTCAGGGGGTAGTGAATAAAGCCGGACAGTATCAGATCGTTATCGGACCGGATGTAGAACAGCTCTACAACGAACTCGCGCCGATGATTCCCAACGCAACCGCAGAGAAGGTCGTAGAAGAAAATCTGGATGCGGAAAAGGAAAGTATCTGGAATCGTGTACTTGCGTATATCTCCGGTTCTATTACACCGACGTTGCCGGTATTGATCGGCTCAGGTATGATCAGTGCGATCCTGTCACTGGCTGCGAATGTGTTCCATGTGGATACAGCAGGATCAACCTATAATCTGCTGAATACACTGGCTAACGCGGCATATACCTATCTGCCTGTGCTGGTTGCGTTTGCGGCTGCCAGAAGATTGAAAACCAACGAATATGTTGCGGCATTCATTATCCTGGCACTGTGTACTCCGGCTATCACCGGCGTAGCAGATCTGACGCTCTTCGGTATTCCTCTGACCACCGTGAAGTATACCTCCAATATCGTACCTGCGTTATTGATGGTACCGGTTATGGCCTTCATTGACCGTTATATCGTGAAGTATTCACCGAAGTCGATCGTATCGATCACACGTCCGTTGATTCTTGCGTTGATCATGTTCCCGCTGACTCTGCTCCTGCTTGGTCCGATCGGCACATGGGTAGGTACGATCCTGGCGAAGTTCTGTGTATGGATCACAAGTTTCGGCGGTGTAAGTATGGCGATCCTCAGTGCTCTGCATCCTCTGCTGGTCATGGTTGGTATGCATACACTGATCACTCCGCTGATCGTCAACGAAATTACAACCTATGGTTCTTCCCTGCTGTTCTCCAAGGCACTTGCCGGTAACCTCGCAATTGCCGGTGCTGCGCTTGCCGTTGGTCTTAAGGCGAAGAAAGAAGAAAACAAGACAGCAGGTATTTCTACAGGTATCACAGCTCTGTTATCTGTTACTGAACCTGCGCTGTATGGTGTACTGATCCGCTTGAAGAAACCGTTGATCGGTGCCCTGGTTGGTGCGGCTATCACCGGTCTCTTTATCGGTATGTTTGATATCCGTGCTTATGCGACAGCTTCCTGTTCACTGCTTACCCTGCCGATCTTCATGGGCGGTGAAAGCATGACAAACTTCTATCTGGCAGTTGTAGCCGCAATTATCGCTGTAATTCTTGGCTTTGTGGCAACCTGGTTTATTGGATTTAAAGAGGACTAATCGTCATTTTGCTTGAGGGATGGGATAACCATCCCTTTCTTGTCGAAAGGAGTTTTATATGCAGACAAAGAGAATAAAAGAATTCCCGGAGAATTTCCTCTGGGGTGCTTCCTCTGCATCTTTTCAGTGTGAAGGTGCTGCACATGAAGACGGCAAGGGTCTGTCCGTGATGGATATGCGTAAGCAGGATCCCTCTATCTGTGACTTTGAGGTCGCCAGTGATCATTATCACCGGTATAAAGAAGATATTGCGTTAATGAAGGAATGCGGACTCAAGGCATATCGTTTTTCCATTGCCTGGACAAGGATCTTTCCTGAGGGAAACGGGGAAGTTAACCCCAGAGGTGTTGAATTCTATAACAATCTGATCAATGAGATCGTACAGGCAGGAATCACACCAATCGTTACAATTTATCACTTTGATTATCCTCAGGGATTGGTGGACCAGTACGGAGGATGGACCGACAGACGCAGTATTGATGATTATGTCAACTATGCGGAATTCCTGTTCCGTACATACGGAGACCGGGTTAAATACTGGCTGACGATCAACGAACAGGATCATGTTGTACATATGCCGTATCGTCTGGGGATGAGCGATGAAAACCGCAGGGAAAAAGAGAGATTAGGTTTCCTGGCGAACCATCACATGTGTGTAGCCGCGGCAAAGGCGATACAGAAATGTCATGAATTAGTACCGGACGGAAAGATCGGACCAGCCACATGTTTTGATATGTTATATCCGACAACAAATTCTCCGGCAGATGCCCTGGCTTGGCTGGATGCCATGGAGATCCGGAATTATTACATCCTTGACCTGAACTGCAAAGGTGAGTACAACGGAACATTCCGGAAGTATCTGGAAGACAGAGATATGTTCCCGGAAGTGCTGGACGGAGATATGGAATGCATGAAGGCAAACAGACCGGATTTCCTGGCATTCAATTACTATGCGTCCAAGAGTATTTCCGCATGTCCTCTGGATGATGAACATGAGATCGGAGATATTGAGTTCCAGCTTCTCCCCAGCCGTGAAGCAGGTGTCTATCAGGTAGTAAAGAACCAGAATCTTAACGCTACGCTGTGGGGATGGGAAATCGATGATATCGGACTGCAGAGTGCTTCCAGATTATTGTGGGAGAGATATCGTCTGCCTCTTTTGATTACAGAGAATGGATTCGGCAATGTGGAGAAGTGGCCGGAAGAAGGAATCCTGGAAGATGATGATCGTATTGACTATCTGACGAGACACCTTCATGCGGTTAAGGAGGCCATGAACCTTGGAGCAGAGTTTATCGGTTTCTGCTGCTGGTCGTTTATGGATCTGATCTCCGGGCATTCCGGCTTTTCCAAGCGTTACGGACTGGTCTATGTCAATCGTACGGAACATGATCTTTTAGACCTTGAAAGAAGAAAGAAAAAGAGTTATTACTGGTACAAAAATGTTATATTAAATAATGGAAAGGACATTTGATTATGGGTTTATTCAGTAATTTATTTGGTAAGAAAGAAGAGCCGAAAATCGAACCGATTCCCGGAGATTTTTCTGATGATATGATCATTGCCCCTGTAACAGGAACATATCTGCCGACAAAAGACATCAGCGATCCGGTGTTTGCGGATGAAACACTGGGTCAGACAGCCGCATTTGTTCCGTCCAAGGGTATTATCTACGCTCCGGTCAACGGTACGATTGATATGCTGGCAGATACTGCTCATGCTTTCAGTATGACGATGGCAGATGAAACCCAGGTACTCGTTCATGTCGGTATCGATACAGTAGGATTGAATGGTAAGGGATTTAAGATCCTGGCCCAGAAAGGCAGTACTGTAAAGGCAGGTACACCGGTTATTTCCGCGGACCTGGATGTCATTAAAAATGCCGGTCTGGATACAGCTGTTATGTTGATCCTGGTAGATGTTCCGGAAGGAAAGACAGTTACCTTCAAGGAACTCGCTAATGTTGAAGCAGGCGCAGTAATCAACGAGTAGATTCACATATAATACGCAAAGACAGAAAGCAGGTATCTCTGATGGATACCTGCTTTTCTCATACCTTCACAGATATAGGAAGAACAGGATACTGAGCAGGTATGCGATTCCCCGTGGAAACAGACACAGCCCGGCAGATTCTTTCATCCGTGTATAAGGAAGCGCAAGGAAAGGATCCTGTGTTCCTTCAGGAACATAGAACCGGATATATTCGTAATTTCTTGGCATGGGATTATCTCTTCTGTTTATTCATCTCATAGCGGAATAAGGTGCGGATATCATCCTCGTCCATAAAGGGATAGATCAGATCAAAGTCAGCGGTAATTTTTCCTGCCATGTAATCTTTCATTAGTTTATGCAGAGCATCTTTAGAGACAAAGGGTAAATATTCCTGCCAGTTTTCATTGCGGATCAGTGCATAGCGGAAACAGGTATCTATACTGTCTTCATCCATGAAAGGAAGAAGTTCCATCAGATTTACAGATCTGTGGTTTCTTACCAGCTGTACTGCAATTTCACCGACGTCATCTTCATCAAGGAAGAGGGCGAACTTTACCAGCAGGGATGGATTCTCAGGAACTATGTCCTTTACGATATCCGCCAGGTCATCCTCATCCATGTTTTTGATTACGTTATAGTCATTCAGAAGACTGCTGATATCCTCGCCGATCTCTGCCGCACAGCGTATACATTCAGCTGTGCCGTCCTCATCCAGGAACGGAATCAGGGCAGTCAGATCTATGGATACTCCAAGTTTCATCAAATCTACGGCTATTTCGCAGAGATCATCTTCATCAAGACAGGGAGCCATCATAGCCAGTAGAGAAGGATGGGCAGGGGTGATCTTCTCAGCAAGGTCTGCCAGGTCGTCTTCGTCCAGCTTACGAATCAAGGGTTTTATAACAGATTCATCCGCAAATACTCGTTCAAGTTCTTCTTCATTAAGTGACCGGAGAACTTCACCAAGGTCATCCTCATCAATATAGTGAAGTACTTCCTTAAGACTGATTCCCTGATAAACAAGATCCTCGGATTTCAGAACATTCCTGGCCAGAATCAGCAGTTCTTCACTTTCCAGATACGGAAGCATATGTTTAATGTTCATCAGAGCACTCCTTTCTGTCCGTTATGTATATTCGTTCTTCTTTACTGAGGTAAGGCATCAGTTCATCCATGTTGACCGTAATCTGTCCGCAGGATATCCGGTCCAGGATCTGTTCTCTCTGGCTTGGTGACATCAGCCACATATGTTCTGCCGGGACAAATACGGTCTTCCCGTCAAGAATCTCCTGAAGCAAAAGGGAAGAGTCATTTTTCTTTTTCAGGCATAACAGTTCATCCAAGTCGGTGTCGTAGAGATCCAGCAGTAATATACATGAACTGATTGAAGGAAGAGTCAGTCCCTTTTCCCATCCGGACACTGCCTGCCGGGAAACATAAACCGCATCAGCAACTTCATCCTGAGTCAGACCTTTCTTTGTCCGGAGACACCGCAGACGTTCTCCGATTACTTTTGTATCAAGCATGACAGTTTATCCTTTCTGAGATTATGATAGATCACCACATGTATTTCGTCACGCAAGTGATACTTGCCTAAGACAAACAGAGAAGGGAATAAACAAAAACTCTCAGAGATAGTCCCTGAGAGTCATTGTCATGGTCGGGATGACAGGATTTGAACCTGCGACCCCTTCGTCCCGAACGAAGTGCGCTACCAAGCTGTGCTACATCCCGACGGCTTAACTATAATAACATAAACTTTTTATTTGTTCACTGAAAATATGAAGATATTCATAAAAAACATTAGTTTTACGGGAAATCAATTCTGTTTTCGGGAGAAAAGAGGAATTCCTACAGATAGTTCAAAACTGTGATATGATTTCTCTATGCGTAAGAATACAGTGTACTTTACCGTATTGGCAATTCTGATCAGTTTACTGGGAATCGGTATTGGTTACCGCGGGTATCGGAACAGGAAGCCTGTGGCTGTAACTACACCCGAACCGACAATAGAATCCACACCTGAACCTACACCGGAACCCACCCCGGAAGTCCATACAGCGAAACTGTTTCTGACAGGGGATGGGCTGATTCACGGCGCGATATACAAGGATGCGTTCCGCAGGGGTAACGGCACCTATGATTTCCGGGAAATGGTATCTGTACTGAAACCGATCGTTGCGAAGTATGACCTGAAGTATTACAACCAGGAGAGTCTTCTCGGAGGCGAGGAACTGGGGCTGTACGCGTATCCGCTGTTCAACAGTCCCCAGGAATTCGGGGATGCGATGGTTGACCTGGGCTTCAATATGGTCTCTACCGCAAACAATCATTCCCTGGATATGGGTGAAACCGGGATACAGAGATCTCTGGAATACTGGGGCAAACAGGATGGCGTAATCACTGCCGGTACGTATTTATCCTTTGTGGATCAGGAAGCCATCCCTGTATATGAGGTTAACGGAATCACCTATACGTTTATGAGTTATACTTATGGGTGTAACGGGTTCCTTCCTCCGGCAGGCAAGGAATACCTGGTAAATATCTATCCCGGACAGGAAGAAAAGATCTGCGAGCGTGTGCGTAAGGCCAAGGAAATCTCTGATGTGGTGATTCTGGCATTGCACTGGGGCATCGAGTATTCACATCAGGTATCGCAGGAACAGCAGGAATTTGCGCGTCAGCTGGCAGAGGCAGGCGCAGATATCATTATCGGGAATCATCCGCATGTGATACAACCTGTAGAATGGATCGGGGATACGATTTGTTTCTATGCCATGGGCAATATGATCAGCGCGCAGGAAACAGTAACCAAGCAGACCGGGATGATTGCCGGACTGACCATCACCAAGACAACAGATCACGGCGAAACAACGATAGAATTATCAGATCTTAAGACAGATCTGACGTATACTTATTTTGCGAATCACATCAACTTTAAAATCTATCTGTACAGTGAGTTGAATGATTCGATTCTTCCGGGATGGGAGAACTATTACGAAGAACATAAACAGATCATCCGGGCTCTGGATGATACGATAGAAGTAGGAGGTATGATGGAATGACCGGACGTGAAATAGAAATGGCAATCGATATGTGCAATGATATCCTGACACATCTGGAGAATGCGCATGGATATCTGGCCAGCGCGAGAAGATGGGGTATCTTTGATATTCTCGGAGGACAATTACTCGCTACAGCAGGCAAACATGAACAGATGGCTAAAGCACAGAGGGAACTGAATCTGGCGACGGAAGGCTTCTATTCACTGCGCAGAAATATCAAGTATTATGAAAATCTGCAGGAATTCAACGTTGGCGCAAACGATATGAATATCGCGTTTGATTATCTTTTTGACAATCCGATCACGGACATCATGACCCAGAACCGGATCAAGAAAACAACTAAATCCGTAGAAGACGCAATAGCCCAGATGCATGTGATCATCGAAGATCTGTATCTGCAGGAGAGTGAGATTGCGGAAGATATTGAAAAGAAAATTGAAGAGATGCGTCAGACAGGTCAGAGATGACCTGTTTTTTCTTTCGTGACATTTACAGATTTGATAAAATGAAAGCAGAGAACAATCATATAGATAATTCAGGAGGAACTATGGTACGTAATCTTACTTTGGGAACGACCGGCATTACGGTGCCTCAGAACGCATTCGGCGCATTACCGATCCAGCGTACGGAGATGGAAAAAGCAGTACAAATTCTGCGTAAAGCATATGACGGAGGAATGCGGTACTTTGATACTGCGCGCGCATACAGTGACAGTGAAGAGAAACTTGGCAACGCATTTCATGATATCCGTGACAAGATCTACATTGCCACAAAGACACAGGCAAAAACTCCGGAGAAATTCTGGCAAGATCTGGAAACGTCTCTCGAGAAGCTGCAGACAGACTATATCGATGTCTATCAGTTACATCAGGTAGACCGGTGTTACAGACCCGGTGACGGTACCGGGATGTATGAATGCCTGCTTCAGGCAAAAGAACAGGGCAAGGTCCGGCATATCGGAGTTACCGCGCACAAGATCGAAGTCGCTTACGAGTGTGTGGAATCCGGGTTGTATGAGACCATGCAGTTCCCGTTCAGTTATTTGTCCGGTGAGAAAGAACTGAAGCTTGTACAGATGTGTAAGGAACACAATATGGGCTTTATCGCCATGAAGAGTCTTGCGGGAGGCTTGATCACCAATGCGGCTGCGGCAATGGCCAACGTCAGTCAGTATGATGTATTGCCGATCTGGGGTATACAAAGAGAGTCTGAACTGGATGAGTGGCTGGCATTCATGGATCAGGATGTGACCATGACTGAAGATATCCAGGCGTTTATTGAGAAGGAAAGAAAAGAACTTGCAGGTGATTTCTGCCGCGGGTGCGGATACTGCATGCCTTGCCCGATGGATATCAAGATCAATAACTGTGCAAGAATGAGTCTCTTGTTAAGAAGAGCTCCATCTGCCGCATGGCTGAGTGAAGCTAATCAGGCAGAAATGATGAAGATCGAGAACTGTATTCATTGTTATCAGTGCGCATCACGTTGTCCATATGAACTGGATACACCTAAACTACTTGAAAAAAACCTCGCCGATTACAAGCGTGTACTTGCCGGAGAGGTTCAGGTTTAGTTTACTTTTCCCTGCGGAAGGTTTTCCGTATGGAGCGAAGCAGTTCCTTGGCGGTATTGCCTTGTTCGTCGGAAGCGTCATTGGAGAACCGTACAGGAAGCCACAGTTCTCTCAGTTTCCGGGCATCTCCGGTCTGGAGAATATGTTCCGACTGTTCACAGATTACATCGGAAGCGATACTGCCGTCTACGGCAATTCCTTCCTTGGCGCAAAGACCAAGATAACTGCGGTAAGCTTCACGGATCACATCATCAGGATCGTTAAGACGGAAGATCGATCTCCGTCTTTTCTTTCCGTTTTCCGGTTTCAGAGATTCACGCCGGTAGGTGACAGTACCATTACTGCGGTGCTGGGCACGGTCAGTCATTCTGCGGATCACAAAGTACGTAATGATCAGGAATGCCAGGATCAGCAGTCCCTTGCCTACGGTATCAAACCAGGGATTACTGACATAGGTGTCTTCCATATCCGGGAACATTTCCTTGATGACGGAGGTAATCTGCGGTATCTCCATGTTATGCAGTCCGCCCGGCTTGATCCACATCACAAGATAGTAGATCGCGTAGGGAATCACCATCAGGACAAACATAAACGCAAAGATCACCGGAGAGATAATGTGGGTATAGATCGTTTTCAGCAGGAAGAGCAGAGCATGTAACATGGACTGTGAGCCCAGAAGCAGTACGATCAGTAAGATTCCTGCAAGTAATCCGAAGTTTAACAGCACATACTTCTGCCCGAATGTCTGTACCGCGTCATTCCGCAGCATTCTCAGTTCAAAGATGGTAAACATCAGGAAGACGAAGAAGACCGGAAGCGCCTGGTGTGTAAGCGCATGTCCCTGACCCATATAGACCAGGGAAACCAGTGACGCAAAGCCGAATCCCGCAAGTCCGGCATTCATGAAACGGCGCACATTGTCGTAGTCTGCCTGCCATCCGTCTCTTTGTGTCTTCAGTACATATAACAAGATGACCGGTAAAGCTGAGATCATCTTGATCAGGGTAAATCCGGGGAAAACCAGTCCGGCAAGCAATGCCAGCGGCAGGTAACCAAGTATACGCTGATTCTTCAACAACAGGCAGAGAATGCCGGATACCGCGCAGATACCGATGGATGGAAGCAGGGGAAGCGCGTTCTCGCTCAGGCTGAACAGGAATCCGATCGTGGAATAGTACATGCATAATTCACGCAGTACATCGATCATACTCAGAAATAAAGACATTATGCTTCACCTCCGATATCTTTGACATTGATAATAAAGATCCTCTGACCTAACTGACGTTCATACCTGCGGATCACTTCCTGTCTGGTTTCCGGATGAGCGGTAATCAGAATATATGATCTTCCGTCATCTTTTCCCATGGTGGCATTCCGAAGCAGGCGGTTGGTTGAACAATACGATTCATGTTCGGCACGTCCCAGTCCCTCAAGGATCGTATTCAGGTGCATACTTCCCAGACCATCCGGGACATAACTCCAGATTCCGTTGACTGCGGTCATTCTGGCATTGGTGTAGAAACTGAAACGGATCCGGTGATTCTCCAGATATTCACAGATACTCCGGGTAACTTCGTAACTACGTTCGGTTTCTTCTTCCGTGCTGCCGGCGATATCCAGAATCAGGGCTGCTCTCTGTTCGGCAGTAAAGTCATAGAGTTTTACCATTAACTGGTTCTTACGTAATGTCTGTGTCCAGGAGATGTCTCTCTGGGGTTCACGGCCGGTATATTCACGGAAACCTACGGTCTCGATCGGATCCGGCATGATAAAACGACGGACAGAGACTTCTCCGAGATATCCTCCGAAGGCGTGTTCAACTTTATGGATGTCTGCCCGCCTGGGATAGACAATGATCTCTCTTGCCATATCCTTACGCATTGTGGAGTCTTTAATGCCAAGCAGGTCACCGGCAGTGATCACAACACCACGTAACAGATATCTTCCCCGCGCAGGCAGGGATACATTCAAAGCCCTGGATACTTTCTGATAAGGCATGACATATAGTACCTGTTCAATTGCGGATGTATTACTGTTGACAGAACTGCCGACCTCCCGGTGAACAATTCCCTTTTCGCTGGTATCCACGATCATCTGTCTTGGCACAAGCTCGGAAAGGCGCAGGAAAAACACCGGCAGACGCTTGTTGTTGGCGACAGAAGTGATCAGCTGAAATGTCTCGTCGCATTCTACGCAGTGATGATCACTCTGGATGTCATAAGTGATCTCATCCAGTCCGTGGCGGAGGGTATACTGCTGCAGCAGAATACTGACGACAATCAGTAACAGGAAAGCGAAAAGACTCATAGATTCTCCAGAGGTACTTTGATGTTTTTCAATAATTCGCTGATATAAGCTTCACTATCTTTACGGGAAGTTGTGGAAGAACCGATACGGTGCGCAAGAACACACGGCGCAAGATCACGCACATCCTCAGGAATGACATAATCACGTCCCTTCAGGGCAGCGTGTGCCTGGGAAGCACGGTACAAAGCGATACCGCCGCGGGTGGATACACCATTACTGATACGATCGTCATTTCTGGTGGCGACGATGATATCCATGATATATTCGGCTACTTCATCTGCGACATGGACCTGGGAGATCTGTTCTTTCAATTCCTGGGTTTCTTCATCCGTAACCACACAATCCAGTTCCTGGACGATTGCGGCAGCAGGTTTACGGGAAATGACAGCCAGTTCATCTTCACGGGACATATAGCCCAGACTGAGACGCATGAAGAAACGGTCTACCTGCGCTTCCGGCAGAGGGAAGGTACCGTAGTTTTCCAGAGGATTTTCCGTAGCCATGACCATGAAAGGTTCCTGCATGGGATACGTAACACCATCAATGGATACCTGACGTTCTTCCATGGCTTCCAGAAGACTTGCCTGGGTTCTTGGGGTAGCACGGTTGATTTCATCCGCAAGGACGATCTGCGCAAACAGAGGTCCCGGACGGAATTCAAATTCCTGGGTCTTCATATTATAGAAGTTAATGCCGGTAAGATCACTTGGCAGAAGGTCCGGGGTGAACTGTACACGGCGGAAATCTCCTCCGACAGATTTGGCAAAGGAACGCAGCAACATGGTTTTACCGGTACCCGGGACATCTTCCAGAAGAATATGTCCGGAACACAGGAAACAGATCAGTACACGTTCAATCATCTCTTCTTTGCCTAGAATTACCTTTTCACAGTTTGTGATAACACGGTCACGATATGACTTAAATAAACTTACATCCATATAAATACTCTCCACAATAATAAAATAATGATAAACTAATATCATAAAATAACAAAATAAATCATTGCAGAGGTGCAAAATTATGACACGTAAAGCAGGAATTTTAATGCCGGTTTCTTCCTTACCTTCCAAATACGGAATCGGCACACTTGGTAAAGAAGCGTACAGATTTGTGGATTTTCTGAAGAAAGCAGGACAGTCATACTGGCAGGTACTTCCTTCCGGACCGACAAGTTACGGAGATTCTCCGTATCAGTCTTTTTCTTCCTTCGCGGGGAATCCGTATTTTATTGACCTGGATTTGCTTGCGAAAGACAAACTGCTGAAACCTGAAGAATATCAGAATCTGTACTGGGGCAGTAATCCGGAGAGGGTAGATTACGGAGCTCTGTATCAGAATCGTTTTAAAGTGCTGAGAATTGCTTCAGAGCGGTTACTGAAGAAGAAACCTGCGGATTATCAGGAATTTCTTGAAAAAGAGAAGTTCTGGCTGGATGACTATGCCTTGTTTATGACAATCAAGAATTCTCTGGGAGGGAAGCCTGTCAGTGAATGGCCGGAAGAACTTCGTACAAGAGAGAAGAATACCCTGAAGCGTACAGAGTTTATGAAACGTGATGATGTACGGTTCTGGAAGAGTGTTCAGTATATGTTCTTTAAACAGTGGAAAGCACTGAGGGCATACGCGAATAGTAAAGGTGTCGGTATCATCGGGGATTTACCGATCTATGTAGCCCAGGATAGTGTGGAAGTCTGGGCAAATGCGGAAGTATTCCAGCTGGATGCGCACGGCAGGGCAAAAGATGTTGCGGGATGCCCGCCGGATGGTTTTACGGCAGACGGCCAGTTATGGGGCAATCCGCTGTACAACTGGGATTATCTGGCAAGTCATGAGTATACCTGGTGGATCCGCAGGATCGAGCAGCAGCTGAAGTTCTACGACGTTCTGAGAATTGATCATTTCCGCGGTTTTGCGGGTTATTATGCGATCCCTGCGGCAGACAAGAATGCCAAGAACGGTGTCTGGAAAAAAGGCCCGGGAATTGCGTTGTTCAGAGCTGTAGAGAAGAAACTGGGAAAAGTGAATATCATTGCGGAAGATCTTGGTTATCTGACGGATGATGTGTTTGAACTGCTTGAACAGTGTGGTTATCCCGGAATGAAAGTGCTTGAATTTGCGTTTGATGACCCGAAGACAGCTTCGGTATATCTGCCGCATCTTTATACAACGAACTGTGTTGTCTATCCGGGAACACACGATAATGATACGATCGTCGGCTGGTGGGAAAAAGCCAAACCGAAGACAAAAGCATACGTAAAAGAGTATTTCCAATTTGCGGATGATAAGGATATCGCCTGGAAGATGATCCGGGAAGCATATGCCAGTACGGCATCTCTGGCAATCGTCCAGTATCAGGATATTCTCGGGCTGGGCAGTGAAGCACGGATGAACGAACCATCCACCACCGGCAAGAACTGGACATGGCGTCTGACGACCACGGAATATCCGAAAGAAATCATCGCTAAACTCAAAGAACTGGCTAGAATGTATACAAGATAAACAAAGGAATAGTATGAACGTACTAAGAGAATTATTCAAACCAATCGACATGACTAAAGGCAATCCGGCGAAGAATATCGTAATGTTTGCGTTCCCGATGTTACTGGGAAACATTGCCCAGCAGTTATACAACACAGTTGACAGTATCATTGTCGGTCGTTTTGTCGGAGATAATGCGCTGGCTGCGGTAGGCAGTGCCGGTCCGATCCTGAATCTCATGCTGGTATTGTTCATGGGGATATCCACCGGTGCCAGTATCATGGTTTCACAGTATTACGGTGCCCGGCAGCGTAAGGATTTGTCCAAGACGATCTGTACATGTATTGTGCTTACCGGTGTGGCATCTCTGTTTATTATGGTTGTGGGCTCGCTTCTGGCAAGACCGATGCTGGAACTTCTGAATACTCCGGCAGCCATCATTGACTGGTGTCACGGCTATCTTCTGATCATTTTCCTGGGGATTGCCGGGGGCGGTTACTACAACATCATGGGAGGTGTGCTGCGTGGCCTGGGAGATTCGTTTTCCGCATTGATCTATCTGTTGATTGCGACGGTAACGAATATCATCCTGGATTATGCGTTTGTGGCATATCTCAACATGGGTGTGTATGGTGTAGCCCTGGCAACTGTAATCGCTCAGTTTCTTTCCGGTGTGCTGACCGTGCGCAAACTGACAAAGATGACCGATATTTTTGATCTGAAGAAAGAATATCTGAAACCGGAGAAGAAATATACATCACGCTTGATTAAGCTTGGTCTTCCTTCGGGTCTTACCCAGGCGATCTTCTCCATGTCCATGATCGTTGTACAGTCTCTGACGAATTCCTTCGGTGAGATGTATATTGCGTCCAATGTCATCGTCATGCGTGTAGATGGATTCGTGATGCTGCCGGCATTCTCGTTTGGTACGGCAATGACCACGTTTGCGGGGCAGAATATTGGCGCGCAGCGTATGGACCGCGTGGATGAAGGAACCAAGAAAGGTACCCTGATTGCTTTATGTACTTCCGCGGTACTGACAATGTTGATTCTGATCTTCGGACATCCGATCATGTCGATCTTTACGGAGACAGAGGAACTGATCTATACGGCTAACCGCTGTATGAGGATCCTTGCGGTAGGATATATTGTCATGGAACTGACACAGTGCTTATCCGGAGTCATGCGCGGGGCAGGAGATACAGTTACTCCAATGTGGATCTCCTTGTTGTCTTCCGTGCTTGTGCGTGTTCCTCTGGCGTATATCATGGTTGGTATGACAAGAACACCTGAACTGCCTCAGGGAGACTTCTTCATGATGTCCAGGTCCATGCTGATCAGCTGGATCCTCGGTGCCTTAATGACGATCTTCATGTACAGAAGGGGTAAGTGGAGAACCAAATTTGATAAGGCATAGAAAACTATGGTCTTTATCTGACATATGTAAGAGTACCTGTCGGAATGGATATTCTGGTTCAGTCCGGCAGGTTTTAGTTATACGGAGGCTGGTCGTATGAGCAAACAAGGATCGGATGTGAGAGAGAAGAATCGGCGCTTTTATCATGATCGTGTGGCACCGATGATTCATGAACAATTCGCGGAATATGAGAATAGAATTGCGGTGGGGATTGCCGGTGAGGGTTCTGACTGCTTTGGCTATGATGATGAAATATCCAGGGATCATGATTTTGGGACAGGTGTCTGTCTGTGGCTTAGCGGGGAAGATATGGCGGAATTCGGCGGGGAACTGACTGACGCATACGATTCCCTGGTGGAAGAAAAAGAACGGTCATATTTCACGGAGAGACTGAGAGAGCGCCGCGGGGTGATGACGATTCATGACTTTTATTCTGATATCCTGCAGATTGACTGTGATGTTGTACGAGGCACACTGAGTGATGCGCAGTGGCTGGGGCTGGACCACACATGTCTTGCGACAGCGGTAAACGGAGAAGTCTTCCGGGATGATCTTGGCGTATTTACCGGGTTCCGCAATTATCTTCTGGACTATTATCCGGATCGTGTATGGAAGATCCGTGTTGCAGAACAGATGCATCTTTATTCTTCGTCTCTGCAGGTGAATTATGCCAGGTGTATGGCCAGAGGGGATACCGTGGCAGCCGAGTTGTGCAGGACTAAAGGATTGGAAGCCGCAATGGAATTGTACTTTCTGCTGAAAAGGGTGTATCCTCCTTACTACAAGTGGACTTTCCGGGCATTAAGCGAACTGGATGACACAAAAGAATTCTCTTCCCGGATTCAGGAACTCGCGGAACTGCCCTGCAGTAAAGAAGCCTGGAAAAGCACCAGGTATCATCCCAACCGGCAGAATTATAAAGACCGGATCGTGTCTCTGGCAGAGGATATCGGGCATCTTCTGTCGGAATATCTGAAAGATACCGGTTTTGTGAGGTATATCAATCCGTATCTGGAAGCAGACGTGAATAAAGTATTATCCCTGGATACAGTACAGCACAGGAAATAATAAAACCAGTGTATACAACACTGGTTATTTCTTACTGTTAATGGCATTTCTGGTAATCTCGATCAGATCTTTGGCGTACTGCGGCAGAAAGGCATCGGTACGGTAACAGGCATAGAAATGCCTCTGGTTATCATATTCCGGCAGGGGGTAGAAGATACCGTTTTCACTTGCGTAGCCATCCACGAGAATGTCGGAACAGAACATACATGCGTCAGATGCCAGGGTTACACGGCGGGCTACTTCGAAAGAATCCGTCTCCAGGATGACTCTGGGAGATAAACCATAGTCATGAAACATCTGGTCCTGAATGACTCTTACACTATGACCGCTTCGCAGACTGACAAAAGATTCATCGATCAGATCTTTCATGGTTAACGGCTGATTCTCTTTTTTCTTCCGGGGGAGTGAACTGTTTTTGCCGGCAAGGATACCTATGGTTTCTTTCTCGATCAGTTCGTAAGTGAGTAAAGGACTTTTGGCTTCGATTGCGGCAAGAGCGAGATCCAGCTGGTCAGAGATGATCAGTTCTTCCAATGCGGCACTGCCTACTTCGGTAAGTTCAATCGTCACGTCCGGATATCTCTGGATGAATACCGGGAAGATCTGAGGGATGATCTGCATACTTCTCTGTACACTGATACCAAGACGGAGGTGTCCCTGTTTTTGTCCCTTGATCTGGTTCAGCTCATAATTCAGATGATCATGTACGCGAAGGATGGAGCGTGCTGCCTCAAGGCATTGTTCTCCGGCATAGGTTACTTTATAGGGAATCGTATCTCTTTGAAAGATCTTAACACCGAGATCATCTTCAATCTGTTTCAGAGTCTGACTCAAAGAAGGCTGTGAAATATACAGTTTCTTTGCGGCTATGGTGATGGATCCTTCTTTGGCTATCGCCAGTAAGTATTCTGCCTGTTTTGTGTTCATAAATGCATTCTAACATAAGTTGTGAATTAATAGTCAGGCATCGAATATAAATAAATATCAATGTTTACATAATGAATATCTTTTGTGTGTTTCTGAAGTTTGTTTTATAATCACTTTATAGAGAGGAGAATATGAGAATAATTAATCGTTATTAAATATTTTCGTTATTCGAAAGAGGGGCTTTTATGAATGGAGTTGTAGTTGGTTTATTAGGTTTCTTATGTATTATCGCAATCGTGATTACTTTGTTCAGAAGTATCACGTTGCCCAGTATTGCGTTTATTCTGTTCCCGTCGATTCTGGGCTTGATTCTTGTACTGGGAGGTTATTATACATTTGATAATCTTGCGGCACTGATCAAGGCTGGTTTCTCATCGACAGGACCGACAGCCGCATTATTCGTATTCTCTGTATTATACTTCGGTATCATGACTGATGCCGGAATGTTCGATGTCATTATCGGTAAGTTAATGACGCTGGTTGGTGACAATGTTATTGGTGTTGCGTTGATGACGGCGGTAATTGCGCTGATCGGACATCTGGACGGCGGCGGAGCTTCCACATTCTGTATTGTTATCCCGGCAATGTTACCGGTATACAAGAAGATGCATATGCGTCCGACGACATTGCTTCGTATTGCGGTTCTTTCCATGGGTGTATTAAACCTGATGCCTTGGGCCGGTCCGACAATGCGTGCTGCGTCTGTTCTCGGTATGGAAGCAGGCAAACTGTGGAATACATTACTTCCGATTCAGATCTTCGGTATCTTCCTGGCTCTTGCGCATGCAGCTCTTGCCGGCTGGCAGGAAAAACAGCGTGGTGCAGGTCTTGACGGTAAACTTGCTCATGAAGAGGGCGAAGTTGAAGAAGAATCTGCACAGGCAGTACAGGATGCCGGTGAACTGGCTCGTCCGAAGCTGTTTGTATTCAACCTGGCTCTGACCATTGCGGTTATCGCTATGCTGATCTGGGATGTCTTCCCGAGTTATGTACCGTTCATGGTTGGTGTTGTTGCGGCATTGTTAGTTAACTATCCTGGCGCAAAGATGCAGAAAAAGATCATCAACCTGCATGCCGGTCCTGCTCTGACCATGTGTTCTACACTGATGGCTGCAGCAGTCCTGATGGGTATCCTGGTTAAGACAGTCAGCTCCGGTGATACAACGATTCCTTCGGTTGTTACCTGTATGTCTGACATCATCAAGATGATTCTCCCGGCTGCCCTTGGCAAACATCTGCCTCTGGTTATCGGTATTCTGTCTGTACCTCTGGCACTTGCGTTTGATACAGACTCTTACTTCTACGGAATGCTGCCGGTCATGATCGGTATCGGCGAAGGCTTCGGTGTTGGTGCTCTGCCGATTGCTGTGGCGATGGTCGTCTGCCGTAACTGTGCTACATTTATCAGCCCGATGGTTCCTGCAACATTGCTTGGTGTAGGTCTTGCGGATGTTGATATTAAAGATCATATCAAAGCGAGCTTCATGTACGTATGGGTATTCTCTATCCTGTGTATGTTATTCGCTATCGTATTAGGCATTATGCCTCTCTAAACTGCATAGATTTACAGAAAAACAGGTCCATATCACTTATGATATGGACCTTTCTTCTTATTCGGGAATAACTGTTCTTGGATTCAGTTCGTTGTTGATTTCAATCGCTCCGATCTTCCATCCGTTTGGTGTGTTGATCAGAGTCAGCTGATAACCGATATACCATGTACGGTGTACTTCACCGTTATCCGCAAAGTAGTCGAAGATGACATGTGCCACGAAGCTGTCATCACTCTGCCATGCGGCTTTCAGCACTTCTTCGTTGGAGAATTTTGATGTCTGGTGGGCGGTAAACCAGTAGTTCTGGATGCCTGTATAGCGGGGATACCAGGAAGAACTGGTCAGGGCGATTGCGGATACAGCACCGAGATTGCCGTCTTGTGCGGGATATGCCGCAAGTGTCTTTGCGTAATCAATTGCCATCTGCAGTAACTCTTTATCTTTCACCGTCTTACCGAACAGATAATTACCGCTCATGGGATCTTCCAGCAGTGTGTATTCTGCCTGATCTCCCAGGTCTAACTCCGGCACATCAATCAGGTCTTTGATCTCGTAGAGATCTACATAGGGAATATAGTTGGTTTCCCTTACTTCCCAGAAATTACTGGCAGGTATATTTTTCTCCTTGATGTTGGAGGAACTGATCTCGATTCCGTTCGCGTAGAGTTTCTTGCCTGTGGGTACTTCCACAAGATAGGACTTTGTGCCGGTGATCGGGAGAAGTACCTGGAATTCATCTTCACTGATTTCGACTACTTCCAGCGGTGCCACGTACTGATCTTCACAATAGAGACGATAGTGATCTTCATCGTCATAGACGATATGCAGTAATTCCGGATCCAGATCTTCCAGTACGGCTGAGATTCTGGTTTTATAGGCTTCCATACTGTCTAGACTCTTGTATGCCGCAATGGAGTTCTCACAGATCTCATCCAAATCTCCTGAGCGGATCTGTTCCAGTGTGTTGTCCAGAGTAATCGTCTTGGCGGTTTCCAGCGGTGTTACCGGGGTATCCTGCAGTCTTGCCGCAAGGATATTCCCAAAGAGCAGGGATAGTACAGATACAGCCGCAATGATCAGGATGGCTGCGACGGGTTTTAATCCTTTTTTCTTTTTCATCTTACTTTTTCCCCCTGACCAGAATGACCGACGGGAGATTCCGGGAATTATACATGGATACCGGATAGTGGACATAACGTCCGTCATACATCATGACTGAGGAATTACCGCCATCCAGGTTCCCTGCCATGACTGCGTCATAATCACGGAAGATCTTGATTACATCTTCATACTGTGCTCCAAAAGACGAAGGCCCGCGTCCGTCAATCACCAGCAGTAACATCGTACCGTCTTTCTGCTGCCCGATTGCCGTACGGGGATTGACCATGTTCAGGTTATCCGTTCCGGGTACGTAGGTAAGTTTTCCGTCGGTGATGAATGTGGGACCGAAGGTTACTGCCTCCACCACACCCATATCCAGGGCGCCTTGTCCTGTAGTAGTTGTAGTAATCAGTTTGTGATCCTTGGTAAATCCTACGATCGGCTGCGGTGCTCCGCCGCTGATCAGCTTGCCGTTCAGAATCGTGATACCTGCGGGAATACTGCCGTTGCCGACACCCCCGGCATCCTCGAAACCTCCGCCGTTGATGCCTCCGATTGCTTTATTCAGTTCTATATACGTCTCTAATTCCGGTGCGGCTCTTCCGGAACCCATATCCGGATTGATTGCCACAAATACCTGGGAAGGATCCTTGACCACCATCATATATCCTTCATAGGTATCTCCGTAGACATGCTGGATCTCTACGCCGTCACCATTCAGGTCCAGGGAAGGCTCTTCCTCCTCAACCTCGACCAGAGATACATCCGTATCCGAGAATAGTACAGGATCGATCCGGGTCAGTTCTTCCCATTCCGCGTCAGAAATGAAGTGTTTAGCGATCTTGCATTCCAGAGAATCCGGATTCAGGTTGACAATGTTCAGTTTGTTTTCTTCACTTTCAGATCCGGTATATTTATTTTTATAGAACCGGTAGCCGGAAAAAAACAGGCAGAGACACATTGCCAGAAAACTTAGTAACAGTACCAGTGAAACAGGTACACCTCGTTTAACTTTTTTACTCATATGTCACCCCTAACTGCTATATTATACAAAAGAAAAAAAGTTTTCGATGATGAATGTGTATGATTCGAGACTATGTACGGGATAAAACACTTAAGTTTGATTCTCCTAATGGTATAATTACATTATGAATCAACTTGAGATTGGCAACTTTATATACAGAAAACGAAAAGAAAAAGGGTTAACTCAGGAACAATTGGCTGAACTGTTGGATATTAATCCAAAGAGTATTTCTCGTTGGGAAACAGGAAAAAACTTACCTGACACCGTTTTACTGAAGCCTTTGGCTCATGCTTTGGATGTTTCGGTGGAAGAGATACTAAAAGGTCAGGAGATTGAAGAGCGGGTAGATCCAATAGACCTATCTGCAAAAACAGAAAAAAGGCATAGCAGCATTCGTGCTATGCAATGTTTGCTGGTTTTTTCGGGCTTATTATTTTTAGATGTTATGTATGGATATATGTCCGCAAATTTAAACTGGACAATTACCAGAGGCAGAATACATACAAAGGGAATAGTATTTAGTTTAATTTTCTCAAAAACCCTTATTAACGAAAAAGGTATTATTCTAACAAAAATGTTTCATTTGTTTGTTTTCTCTTTTGCTGTTTTTCTGCTTTTGGGGATAACATATTTTATATTGAATAAATCGATAAGACGAAGAAGCCAAGACTAATTAACTAATGTATTCTCAAAGTGATACAACAATCATATTATGATGAAACAAGATCGCTGTACTGTATTCCTGGATCAGAATAGGATTTGTAAATAATATAGTAAGTTGTACTGTTGTACGTGTATGTGGGTGCTATAGGATTATTATAAGTGGCGCCCTCGTTGGTCCACACTTTGTATCCCGGAGAAGAATAGTTCCATTTAAGAGGCTGAGAAATACCTGGTTTATGCGACCAATAGTTTAGATTAGAGCTGGTACCTTTCATGAAATGAAAATCATATGGCGGAGCGGACATTTTTCGTATAACGATGACTTTACAATAAGAATCAGGTAACGAAAAAGGTTTTGCCTGTTGTTTATATGCCCAGCAATTTCTTGCATTTAAATCACTAATTACATAATCTGCAACGTCAGAAGCAGACAGTGAAGAAGAGTATGTATACCCAGCTATTCACCAGGTTGCATCCAATACGTATAACCCAGAGCATAGGCATAGCAATTATAATTCAGATAATTGTTGTTCCATGTGTTGAGTATTGTACTATCTTGAAGTGTATAGCGAAGTGATTGTATCTTTTCGTCAGGAATATAACCTAAAGAGGTTAACGTTTTAATAACACTATGTTGTAACTCATAGATGTTACGATCTCCGTATAAGCGATTAACCAGAATACCTTTATCATGAATATCCTGTATGGCCCAGGATACCATTTCTTCTTTGAAAGATGGTTCTTCATTTTGCATGGATGCAGACAGAACCAATCCGTGTGATATTAGGAATTCATACTGTTCGGACGCTGACATTTCTAACAATGCATCAAAATCATCTGTTTTATCAGATTGATCTGATGATAATGCCATAACTGTTTGCCCTGTAGCAATTAAGATGAGTGATAAAGAGATGAGTAAACTACAGATTTTTTTGAACATATCGTTGGTCTCCTTTTCGTAGAGCCTTGGCTTCTTCAACTACATTGTCCGAAGATATAGTCTGTAATTGAAGGACATCTGTGTACAATATGTGTGGAATTGAAAATATGGGTAATAGTGTCAATAATTAAAAATAGATTTATAACCTATAATCTGAACTGTTGCACGTGATAATTGGTTTTTTACGATAAATCTAAAGTGAATAATTGACGTTTTGTTCATCACAAATTACGATATTGGTAGAAACAGGAGAATAACAATCATATGTACAGAGAAGAAAAAGAAGCTTTGAATTCGGTGACGTATACGTATTATGTATCAACGATCTCTAAAAGAGATATGCTGGACCACATTGTGACAATTCTGGAAGATGATGACATCAAGAGCCATGGCATTATCGTAACAGAACCTACACCGGATGAGGAATGGTCCGGACTGCCTCTGGAAATGCCGGAATTACCAGTCAGAGAAGTATTCCTGGATAAATATGAAAAGATTAATTTTTCCGGTATTACCGCAATCATGGAATATCATGGAATGCCGATCATGTTGTCCTACCGTCCTATAGATAAAACAATCTCCATTATCATACCGAAGGAGACCAGAGCATCCATCGACGAAATTGAAAAGAATGTTATTCCGGATGCAATCGATGATAATCCGGCAGTACCGGAACAGACAAACTAACCTGAGTTTTAAAGTGAACCTCTAAGCTTAGCTTACAAAAGAGGTTCTTTTTTTATCGGATCTGTGTTGACACAGTGTCAACGGAGGGGTATTATATGGTTGCTGACACGGTGTCAGTGAAAGGAGCTCTTATGATCAAGGGAACACCGGAATTGATTGCAGGACGCAGAGAAGAAATCATCAATGCCTGCGAAAAGCTTTACCAGACCATGAGTTTCAAAGAGATCACATTGAAGGAGATCGGAAATGTTGTGCCGTTCTCCAGACCGACGATCTATAACTACTTTCAGACGAAGGACGAGATATTTCTTGCGCTTTTTGGAAGGGAGTATGACCGCTGGAACAAGGACCTGACCGCCATTCTGGACGGACAGGATTCAATGACCAGAGAACAACTTGCGGATGCGATTGCGGCATCCCTGGGAAACCGTCCGCAGCTTTTGAAGCTGCTCTCCATGAATAACTATGATATGGAAGCGAACAGCCGTCAGGAACTGCTTACAGAATTCAAGAAGTCTTACGGATGTTCCTTGCAGCTGGTATCCATGCTGGTACAGAAATTCTGCCCGGAGATGAGCGTTTCAGACATTCAAAACTTCATCTACATCTTCTTCCCGTTCATGTTTGGGATTTATCCATACACAGAGGTTACAGAGAAACAGAGAAACGGCATGAAAGAAGCAGGTGTCAACTACGTATATCAAACCGCTTATGAACTCATTTATAATTGCCTGATCCGGCTGCTGGGTGAGTAAAGAGCGGATTCAAATAAACAAATATCTACAACAAAGGAGACTACAAAAATGACAAAATTACCGAAAATCGCACTTGGCGCATGGGCATGGGGAAACGACGGAACCTTCGGAAACAGTCTGACGGCGGAAAGCCTGAAGCCGATTTTTGATACGGCAATGGATAATAACCTGAATCTTTGGGATACAGCATATGCCTATGGTATGGGAACCTCTGAAAAAGTACTTGCAGGCTTCCTGAAAGACCTGCCGAGAGAATCTTATCTGATCTCTGATAAATTCACACCGCAGTGTGCAGATCCTTCTTCAGATACAGCTATGGCAGATATGATTGAGAAGCAGCTGAAACTGATGGAACTGGATCATTTCGATATCTATTGGATCCACAATGTCTGGGGCGCACCGAAATGGACAGAAGAACTGGCTAAGTATTACGAAAACAAAGAGAATGTGCCGATGATTGGTGTCTCAAATCACAACCTGGCAGAGATCAAGGAAGCGGATGCGATTTTGAAGGCTCATGGTCTGAAACTTTCTGCCGTACAGAATCACTACAGCCTGATCAACCGTTCCTCCGAAGATTCAGGTATTCTTGAATATTGCAAAGAGAATGGGATTATCTTTTTTTCCTACATGGTTCTGGAACAAGGTGCCCTTTCCGGAAAATATGACACAAAACATCCGATGCCGGCCGGATCCACAAGAGCTGAAACCTATAATCCGGTCCTTGGCAAACTGGAGATCCTGAACGCGGAGCTAAAAAAACTGGCAGATAAATATGGTGTAGGCGCAGCACAGATTCCTGTTGCCTGGGCAATCGCCAAAGGCACACTGCCAATCATCGGCGTAACGAAAGAAAATCAGGTACTGGATGCTGTGAAGGCTGCGAATGTTATTCTGACTGCAGAGGAAACTGCGGAATTAGAAAAGGTGGCTAACAGCCTGGAATTGAATGTTATCCGTATGTGGGAAAAGGAGATGAAATAATATGAGCAAGAAAAATATCGGAGCGACTCTGGCCTTATATCCGTGCCCGGTCATCGTGGTTGGGGCTATGGTAAAAGAAAAACCAACATGGACGTTAGTTGCTCATGCAGGTACTGTGGCGCACAGCCATCTGATGGTATCCCTTGTACAGGCACACTATATCAATCAGGGTATCCGTGAGAATAAAAAACTTTCTGTCAATGTGGTTGATGAATCCTGGCTGAAGGATGCGGACCGTATGGGAACCATCAGCGGAAATAAGGTGGATAAGTCTGAAGCATTTGCGTGGACGATGGGAGAAAACGGTGCGCCGCTGATTAATGAAGCAAAAGTTTCCATCGAATGTGAAGTAGACGGTAACTATGAACTGGAGCACTTCGATCACTTCATCTGTAAGATCCTTGCGACCTATGCGGACGAAACTATACTGAACGAACAAGGTAAGATCGATTACCACACCTTTAAACCGGTACTCTTTGAGTTCCCGACGTATGAATACTTCGTAACCGGTGAGAAGGTCGGCAATTGCGGCAAAATGAACTGATTCAGGAAGGAGAAAGAACATAATGGCAAACAAAACTTTAGTAGCGGTATTCTCCGCCAGCGGTGTAACCAAAAGAGTTGGTGAGGAGATTGCCCGTATCGCAGGCGCAGATTTCCACGAAATCACACCGAAAGAACGTTATACATCCGATGATCTGAACTGGATGAACAAGAGAAGCCGCAGCAGTGTGGAGATGAATGATCCGACATCCAGACCGGAACTTGCGGAGAGTAATCTGGATATGGCTTCCTACGATACAGTGATTATCGGCTTCCCGATCTGGTGGGGTATTGCACCGAGGATCATTGAGACATTCCTGGAAAGATATGACTTCAGCGGAAAGAAGATCATTCCCTTCTGTACATCCGGAGGAAGCGGTGTAGGAAGAAGCGACACAGAACTGCATAAGAATGTCCGCGGTGATGTGAAATGGGAAAAGGGTGTAAAGATCAACCATCCTAATGAAAAAGAAATCCGGAAATGGCTGGATAAAGTACTGTAGAAGGAGTACAAGGATGAAATATACAAAACTTGGTAATTCAGACTTGATGGTATCACGTATCTGTATGGGCTGTATGGGCTTTGGGGATGCCGGAAGAGGACAACACAGCTGGACCATTGATGAAGAGCATTCCCGTGAAATCATCAAGCGTGGTCTGGACCTGGGTGTGAATTTCTATGATACGGCAATCGCATACCAGAGCGGTACCAGTGAACAGTACGTAGGACGCGCATTACGTGATTATGCAAAGCGGGAAGATGTCATCGTCGCAACGAAGTTCCTTCCCCGTACACCTGCAGAAATCGAGGCAGGAATCACCGGTCAGCAGCACATTGAAAATATGATCAATACCAGTCTCAAGAATCTAGGCATGGATTATGTGGATCTCTATATCTATCACATGTGGGACTGGAATACTCCTCTGTATGACATCATGGAAGGGCTTAATCGTGTTGTACAAGCCGGAAAAGCCAGGTATATCGGTATCTCCAACTGTTTTGCCTGGCAGCTCGCTAAAGCCAACGCACTTGCGGAAAAAGAAGGATTCGCGAAATTCGTTTCCATCCAGGGTCATTACAACCTGATCTTCCGTGAAGAGGAGAGGGAAATGGTCCCGTACTGCAGTGAAGAGAACATCGCTTTGACACCATACAGTGCCCTGGCTGCAGGGAGACTCTCCAGACTTCCCGGAGAAGGAGGCACAAAACGCGCACAGGAAGATACGTATGCAAAGTTCAAGTATGACGCAACAGCAGAACAAGACAATGTGATCATTTCCCGGGTTGCGGAACTGGCAGGGAAATATGGTGTATCCATGACGGAAGTCTCTCTGGCATGGTTGTTGACCAAAGTGACATCCCCGGTAGTAGGCGCCACAAAGCTTCACCATATTGAAGGCGCTGCTAAGGCAACCGAACTGGTGCTCAGTAAGGAAGATATTGTCTATCTGGAAGAACCCTATATACCGCATCCGTTAGCCGGTGTCATGGCTCAGAATAAGCCGGCAAACGCGAAAGATAAACACGTATGGTCCACAGGAGACCAGAAAATCGGAGGAGAAGAAAATGAGTAAGAAAATCGTACAGACCGCTGGAAGAAACCAGCTTGGAGAATTTGCGCCGATGTTTGCGCATCTCAATGATGATGTATTATTCGGAGAAGTGTGGAATGAAAAAGCCATCGATGTGAAGACAAAATGCATTATCACAGTCGTATCCCTGATGGCATCCGGGATCACAGATTCATCCCTGGGATATCACCTGCAGAACGCGAAGAACAACGGTGTGACCAAGGAAGAGATTGCGGCAATCATCACGCACGCAACAATGTATGTCGGCTGGCCGAAGGGCTGGGCAGTCTTCCGTATGGCCAAGGAAATCTGGAACGAAGAACAACCTGCGCTCACAGAAAAAGATCGTTACCAGAATACGATATTCTTCCCGGTTGGCGAACCGAATGTGGCATATACGCAGTACTTTGTCGGTCAGAGTTATCTGGCACCTGTTTCCACAAAACAGATATCGATCTTCAACGTGACATTTGAGCCGGGATGCCGGAATAACTGGCATATCCATCATGCGAAAAACGGCGGCGGTCAGATGCTGATCTGTGTCGGAGGCAGAGGTTATTATCAGGAATGGGGTAAAGAACCTGTCGAAATGACACCCGGTACAGTAGTAAACATTCCTGCGAATGTCAAGCACTGGCATGGTGCGGCGCCGGATTCCTGGTTCTCTCATCTGGCAGTGGAAGTAGCCGGAGAAGATACCTCTGCTGAATGGCTTGAAGCAGTTAATGAAGAGGACTATATCAAGTTGAAGTAAAACAGGAATATCTATGAGAGTAACAAGAAGAATTATATCGATGCTGGTACTGGTAATGCTCTGTGTACTGACAGCCTGCGGAAGCCAGACAACATCTTCCGTACCGGTCAGTACGGAAACCAGCGCAGAAACTGCATCAGAATCGAAAGAAGCAGAAACAACGCCTGATACTGAACCAGCAGAGACAAACACAGATAGGAGCGTACTGGTCGTGTATTTCTCTGCGACAGGGACGACAAAAGGTGTTGCAGAAAAGATTGCGTCAATAACGGATGCGGATCTTTACGAGATCCTTCCCTCAGAACCCTATACCAGTGAAGACTTGAACTACAGTGACAAAACCAGCCGTACATCTGTTGAACAAAACGACAAAAGTGTAAGGCCTGAGATTGGAAGTGATCCTGTAGAGATTCACGGATATACAACGGTATTTCTCGGGTTCCCAATCTGGTGGGGAGAAGAACCCAGGATCATGGATACCTTTGCGGAAAGCCATGATTTTGACGGAATCACGGTAATACCGTTCTGCACATCCGGAGGAAGCGGGATAGGTACGGCAGAATCTGATCTGAAAGATCTTGCCGGCAGCGGTAACTGGATCGAAGGCAGAAGATTCGGAGGAAATGTATCAGAAGCGGATCTTCAGTCCTGGACCGATGAACTGAAATAAAAATAAAAAAGTGAACCTTCCTGTCGGAAATGCCGGCAGATAAGATTCACTTTTTTAATATTTTAGTGTTCTGTTTCGGTATATTCTTTAGCGGCTTGGAGGAAGTAGTCTACATCTTCCTCGTTGTTGAAGCCTCCCAGAGATACTCTGAGATATGCCTTACTGCTTACACTTAACGCGATATTCTTTGTGCGCATGAAATCAAAGATCTTCCGCGGGTCTTCCGGACGCATGGAGATGATTCCCAGGTGTTCTTTCGGGTCTTCCGGTGTGATGATCGGGTAACCGAGGTCCTTTAATCCCCGGTACAGTTTGTCATATAATTTCATGACATGCGCATGGATGTTTTCTACGCCTGTATTCAGAATGATCTGTAAGGCATCGTGCAGGACATAGATACCGGGATTATCCAGGGAACTGTTTTCCATCTTCCGCGCGTTGGTTTCATCGGTGCAGTAAATTTCCCAGCCGTCTTCGGTTTTCCTGATATCCGTACAGAATCCGGCCGCTACGTATACCGGATGGACCTTCTTCAGTAATTCTTCCGTATAGGCAGTAAAACCGATACTGATGACGGAACTGAGGCCTTTATATCCTGCCGCGTTTACTCCTGAGACATGCCATTTCTGCATGTCAAACGGTTCCAGACCAAGACTCTGTATCGCGTCTACGATCAGGTAGATTCCTTTCTCTGCGCACTGACGTCCCAGGTCTTCCAGATCAATACGATATCCGTTCTTGGACTGTACATGGCTGACCAGCATCATCCGTGTATGTTCATCTGTCAAAGCCATCAGTTCCTGCACAAGGATACGTTCATCTTTCCTCGTGGGCAGGATACGTACTTCAATATCCCGTGTCTTTGCGGCATTGAGCGCAGGCATGACGACAGATTCATGTTCGATTGCGGCAGTAACTACGTTGTCTCCCGGTTCAAATTCAAATCCCTGAAGGATTGCATTCAGTCCTTCGTTGGTATTTCTCGTAAACGCAATCAGATCCGGACTCTGCGCATTGACCAGCTGCCGGATCAATTCTCTGGTTTCATCTGCCACGATGAAGTGAGACAATCTTCCGGGACCTCCGCGTTCTACGTTTACCGCTGCCTTGTCCCAGTCGTTGAAGTATTTCTCCATGGCTTTCCTGCCGAAGAGCGTACTTCCGCAGTCATAGGCCTGATCCAGATATATACAGTGATTACAGGCATAAAACAGTTTGCGGTATTCTTCCTGCCAGCTCATGATTACTCCTTGTCTAATACATATGCGGCTGCCGCGAGATCTTCCGCAGCCATACCCAGAGACTCAAAGATCGTGATATCCTGATCAGTGATACGACCCTGGATCTTTTCATTGAGTAACTGTCCGATCGTTCCCAGAAGATGATCCTCTGTGATCAGTTTTTCCTTGAGAGGGAAGAGGAAGTCTCCGCTTTCATGCATAACGGATTCTACACTGTCACAGAATAATCTGGACTTCTGTACCAGGATTCCCGGAAGTTCACGGGCAGAAGGTGTACATGCGCCTACAGCGTTGATATGTGTGCCTTCCTTGATCCATGAGACATGTAATACCGGACTGCTGGAAATCGTCAGTGTGCAGACGATATCCGCTGTTTCCACGGCTTCCTGCACCGATGGGCAGGCAATCACATTCACGCTGTATAACGCCTGTGCTTCGCGGGCAAATGTCTGTGCTTTCTCCTCAATCTGGTCAAAGACACGTACTTCGCTGATCTCTCGTACTTCCCGGATCGCAGCCAGATGTGACCATGCCTGATGACCACAGCCGATCAGCGCCAGAACAGAGGCATCTTTCCTCGCCAGCAGATCTGTCGCCACGGCACTGCAGGCACCGGTACGTATGCCGGTCACCGACATCGCGTCTACGATTCCCTTCACACTGCCGGTCTTTTCGTCATAGACGATGATTTCTCCCTGGTGGGAAGGCAGATTCTGTAAATAGTTCTTCGGATAGACACTGAGGATCTTCATACCGAAATAACCATCATTGAAGTAAGCAGGCATGGCAGCCATGATATTGGTATTCGGCATGGGAATCACTGTACGCAGATACTGTGTACATTCTCCAAGATCTTCTTTGCGGAAGGTCTCTCTCATCAGGGAGACACATTCACTTGAAGATAGTCTGTGCTTTACATCTTCAGCACTTAAGAAAGGTATAGATGTCATGGAATCACCTCATTTCAACATCAGTTCAAATCCTTTTTTATAGATCTCTTTTAATTGTTGTTTTTCTGTTTCACTTAATGCAATCTCCGGTGATGAATCTCCCTCAATCGTTCCGGAATGTTCAAAGACAACTTTCCCGCTGCGGATGAAAAACACATGCGGTGTATACAGGTGCGGGATTCCTTCATCATCTGTTTCCAGATAATCCCCGAGATATTCGACCACCAGGTCATAGTCTTTCAGGTCGGTGTTTTTCTGCAAGGTCTTGTCTTTACGTGTATTGACATAACCTACAGAACACTTATATTCCTTTGCGGTTTCATTCAGGACCGGCATCGCTTCATTACACCAGGGACACTGGGAAAAACCGAAATATACAGCAAATGTACTTTCGGAGTCCATGGTTTTCTTCAGATCTTCCGCAGTCATGTCAAAGAAGACGTGGTCTTTATCCGTAAACCCTTCATACCCGCTCATATCGGATTTTGCAAAAGAGGAGTTACTGGTGGAACGGAAAAAAGCGATGACCAGAATGATCAGCGGTACAAGATAACGAAATCTCTTCATATCACAAATTTTAAAACAAGACAGAGGAGAAAAAAAGACCTGTGTTACAGGCCTTTTGAATCAGAAGGTGAATGTTTCAGGTGCTCCGGTAAAGGAACTGAATTCTGCTTTCCCGTTCTCGATATAGAGAACCTGGGTATTGTCATCGTTGACATCATACCTGGATTTCAAACCGGGATAGTTATCCAGCATATCTGCCTTGGCTTCAATACGCGGATCATCCACCAGATTTCCGCTGACTCTGAGCCATGTGCCATCCTTGTATGCGCAGATCTCAAACTTGGGGTTGGCAGCCAGCTGTCTGGATACAGGTTTTACCTTGCCTGTCTGAATATAGAGTTTGCCTTCAAACAGATTGATGGTACCAAAGGGACGCACTCTCGGCTGATCTCCGTCAACAGTTGCCAGATAGTAGGTTTGTGCTTCTTTTAAGAATTTACATACTTTTTCGATTCCTGTCATAGTCTACTCCTTCCATGTGAAATGATTCCCGGCTCCGATCTCAAAGTGATATTTGACGATACCCAGATCAACGTTGGAAAAAGGACCGGACTTAGTGGTGATACGTACCTGATCAGGTTCCTGATAATTCAGGAAGAACTTCTGCTGGTTTACCGCTGTCGGCGCAAGTAAAGCGTATTCCACGCCTTGTACAAACCAGGCGGGAGAATCATCCGTGATGTTGGACACATCCTCTCTTTTCTTGTTCAGGTGGACATGTCCTTCTTCCGCTGGATAACCAACCGAGATCACCAGGCACAGTTTCTCGTCGTCCTTGAGTACATAGCGGGCTTTGTTTTTGCGGTATGTGCCGCCGACCCAGCAAGTCCCAAGACCCAGCGTTTCCGCAAACAAGACGATCCTTTCTCCGTAATATCCGCAGAGGATATCCAGTTCCGGTGTGTTTTTTCCCACCAGGGCGATATAGGAGTGAACGTTGCGGAAACCTCCGTAATGCGCAAGTAATCCTTCAAAAGCATCTTTCTGACCGGTAATCAGCTGAATGTGAAGACCACTCTCTGTGTTGCACAGGGAAATCTCTTCCTGCAGTTTATTCCGGTGTTCTTCGGAAAGAGGTTCGTCTTTATACTTACGTATGGAATGTCTGTGAATGATCGCTTCCTGAATTGTCATAGTTATACCTCAGTTCTATTGTAAACGTGTTTCGGGTTTTGTTGAATATCGAGGTGGTATATACTTATATCATAGTAAAGAAACAGAGGATAAATCATGAATGGATTATTGGTATTTCAGAGTGATTTCGGGCTTGTGGACGGTGCTGTAGCCGCGATGACAGGGGTTGCGTTAAGTGTGGATCTGAATCTGAAGATTCATGATCTGACCCACGAGATTCCGCCCTTTGATACGTTTGAGGCGAGTTTCCGCCTGCTTCAGGCTGTTCCTTACTGGCCCTCCGGAACCGTGTTTGTGACGGTGGTGGATCCCGGTGTGGGAAGTAAGCGTAAAAGTATTGCGGCACGTACAGCCGGAGGACAATACATCATTACCCCGGATAACGGCTCCCTGAGTCATATTGCAAGAGTAATCGGGATTGACGAAGTGCGGGAGATACGGGAAAGTGTGGGCAGACGAAAAGACAGCGATTACTCCTACACCTTCCATGGCAGAGATGTCTTTGCGTACACAGGAGCTCTACTGGCCTCCAACAAGGTTACTTTTGAAGAAATCGGAGATGTTATCCCGAAAGAGAGTATTGTCCTGCTGGAAGGGCTTCAGGCTGTAGTAGAAGAAGACCGCGTTACCGGAACGATAGAAACTCTGGATGTACGCTTCGGAAGCCTGTGGACCAATATCTCAAGGCATATGTTTGAACAGCTGGGAATACAGAGCGGAGATACTCTGGATGTGTCTATTACCAATGGTAAGACCAGGGTATATCACTCGTTTGTGGACTATGGTCATACATTTGCGGATGTAGAGATCGGGGAGCCTCTTCTCTATGTCAATTCCATGGATCATATCGGTCTGGCGATCAACCAGGGCAATTTCTCACGCGCGTACAATATCGGTATACGTGAACCTTGGAGAATCACTGTGAAGAAGATATAACAGGATTCCTGTACCTGCTTTTTACCACCATGAAAAGTTTTCTGAAAAGTGTTGACAAGTAATTCCCCTCTGTTAAAATGATTACAAAGCGATGAAGAGAAGAGTAGTCTTTTCGGAAGGTCAAAGAGAGTCCCGTTAGCTGAGAAGGGATACCGGAGGATCAGATGAACATGGTCTTGGAGCTGCGTGTCCGATAGTTAGGGCATGACGGAATTCCCCGTTATCAAGGAAAAGAGTATGATGGTACTCTGTGAGGCGGATGCAGTGATGTATCCGTAAAAGCAAGGTGGTAACACGTGGTAATCCCCGTCCTGGCATTGTTCAGGACGGTTTTTTATTACAAGGAGGATATGCCGTGATCACAATAAGAGGGTTAAAGAAAACATTCCGGATCGAAAAACAGTTTGTTCACGCGGTGAACGGAGTAGATCTGGATATTTCCGAGGGAGAGATCTTCGGCGTTGTCGGATACTCCGGCGCCGGTAAATCCACACTGGTGCGTTGTATCAACTTTCTGGAGATTCCTGAGGAAGGCAGTATAACGATCAATGGCTTCGGTACATTTACAGCCAGAAACGGTAAGTTATTCCACAAAGATGATGAGAACGGTGCAGAGAAACCTGCGACAGATAAACAACTCAGACAACTTCGCCGGAATATCGGAATGATCTTCCAGCACTTCAATCTGTTAGACAGAAGTACGGTATTCGAGAATGTGGCCTATCCGCTTCAGCATACCGGGAAGTCGAAAGCAGAGATCGCTGCCAAGGTAAAGGAACTGCTGGAACTGGTAGATCTCTCAGATAAGATCTATTCCTATCCGAGTGAGCTCTCCGGCGGACAGAAACAGAGAGTTGCGATTGCCCGGGCATTGGCGAACGACCCGAAGATCCTGCTCAGTGATGAGGCTACTTCCGCGCTGGATCCCGATGTCACGGAATCCATTCTGAAACTGCTGAAAGACCTGAACCGGAAACTGGGACTGACTGTGATCCTGATTACTCATGAGATGGCAGTTGTACGATCGATCTGTGACAAGGTTGCTGTCATGGAGAACGGGAAAGTTGTAGAGGAAGGTAATGTCTACGGTATCTTCGCAGATCCGAAAGAGAATGTCACAAAGAGGTTTGTCAACGCTTCGTTCGGTCTCAGTAATCTGGATAAACTGACAGAATCCGGTATGGTAACTATCACTCCGGACAGTAAACTGGTCAGGCTGACCTTCAGCCAGGAAAGCGTAGGGGAAGCGCTGATATCACAAGTATCCCGCAAGTTTAACGTCAATCTGAATATCATTCTCGCGAATGTGGAGATCCTGCAGGATGCGCCTCTCGGGGCTCTGATCATCCTGGCCAAGGGAGATCCCGCAGACGTAGAGAACGCGCTGAAATATATTGAAGAACAGAATGTGAAAGTGGAGGTGATAGTGAATGGGATGGATTGAGTCAATTCTGCCGAATGTAGTGGTCTACTGGAAGGAATTCATACAGAGTTGCAGTGCTACCGGACAGATGTTCCTGATTGGCGGAAGTATATCTCTGGTCATCGGCTTCTTCTTCGGAGTATTGCTGATCATCACCAGATCCGGAGGAATCAATGAAAACAAGTATGTTTACGGATTCCTGAACTTCTTCATCAATATCTTCCGTTCTGTACCGTTCATTATCCTGCTGATCTTCCTGATCCCGTTTACGAGATCCGTCATGGGTACTGCCATTGGTGTAAAAGGCGCGATCATACCTCTGTGCTTCGGCTGTGTTCCCTTCTTTACCAGACAGGTGGAAACAGCGCTGGCAACGGTAGATCCGGGCAAGGTGGAAGCCGCCAGAGCTATGGGAAGCGGTACACCGGGTATTGTCTTCCGTGTATACCTTCATGAAGCTGTACCGGATCTTATCCGTGTAATCACAATTACAGCGATCAGCCTGATTGGTCTTACCACCATGGCGGGTGCTGTAGGCGCCGGAGGTATCGGAAGTTTCGCTATCAACTACGGACAGAATCTTCATCATCAGGATATCGTTAACGTATGTGTCGTATTACTCCTGGTACTGGTATCTCTGATCCAGACCATGGGTAACACATTTGCCAAGAAAACTACAAACAGATCATTGTTCAGAAAAAAGGACTGAAAGGAATAACTACATGAAAACTCTGACTAAGATTATCAAGGCAGTATCAGCTGCTGCTATTGCACTCACACTTACCGCTTGCGGAAGTTCTTCTTCACAGGGATCGGGGTCCAAACCTTCCGAACCGATTAAGATCGGTATCCCGGATGACGCGACCAACGGCGGTAGAGCAATCAAACTCCTGGAAAAAGCAGGACTGATCAAGGTTGATCCGGCAGCCGGATGGGTACCGGAAATGAAGGATGTCACAGAATATCTGTACAACGTGGAAATCGTTCCTACACAGGCGAATACACTGCCTTCTACACTGGATGACTTCGGGGCTTCCACAATCAACGGTACATATGCGATTCCGATCGGCCTGGTACCTTCCAAAGACGGCTTGATCGTTGAAGATCAGGCAGAAGCCACAAATGCCGGAGAGAAGAATCCGTTCATCAATATCATTGTCGCAAGAACTTCCGAAAAGGATAATCCTGTATACAAGACAGTCGTTGACGCGTACAATACCGACTATGTCGCACAGTATATCCTTGCGAAATATCTGGAAGCTTCCATCCCTGCCTGGGAATGGAAACCGACAGAACTGACGGATGAACAGATCCTGGATGAAGTTGATCACTATGAATCTGACGCTGCCGGCAAGACGGTGGTAAAAGTCGGTGTATGCGGTGCCAGCAATGACTCATGGCGTGCCGTACAGAAGATCCTGGATGATAACGGAGAAAACATCTATATCGACCTGGTACGTTTCGATGCCTATACACTGCCGAATGAAGCTCTGAACAGCGGTGAAATCGACCTCAACTCTTTCCAGCACTACGCATATCTCGAAAAGGAAATCAATACGCAGGGCTATGACCTGACAGTTATCGGTGATACAAGCATGGCTCCGCTGACACTGTATTCCAAGAAGTTTAAATCTGTGGATGAACTCAAGGAAGCTGCAGGCAAGAAATAAGGAGATCGGTATGACAGACGTAAAAGAAAAAATCGCGGTATTTGCGGATGAACATGGGAAAGAGTATCAGGATATCGCTCTGGCGATCCACGCGAAACCGGAAGTATCCAACTATGAATTCTTCGCATCCAAAACACTGAGTAACAAGTTAAGAGAAGAAGGCTTTGAGATTGAACTTCCTGCGGCTCATCAACGTACAGGTTTTGCGGCATACTACAAGTCCGGAAAACCCGGACCGGTCGTTGTGTTCCTTGCGGAATATGATGCCCTGGCAGGTCTTGGACATGGCTGCGGCCACAACATCTTCGGGGCAACATCTTCCCTGGCCGGTGCAGCTCTCAAGAGTGTCATTGATGAGATCGGCGGCGAAGTACGTGTCTATGGTACACCTGGCGAAGAAGGCGGCGAAGAAGGAAGTGCTAAAGGCAGCTTTGTGCGTGACGGATACTTCAAGGATGTGGATGTGGCATTGTGCGTACATCCCGGAAGCACACCGAAAAACGGATTATCCACGAGAAACCTGGCAAACGCGCCGGTAGATATCGAATTCTGGGGTAAGCCTGCACATGCGGCTGCCGTACCGGAACAGGGCGTAAACGCTCTGGATGCGCAGATCCTGGTCTATAACGCAATCAGTGTACTGCGTCAGCAGCTGCCTACAGATGTACGTATCCACGGGATTATCACTGACGGCGGTACAGCTCCAAACGTCATCCCGGAATACACAAAATCCAAGTATTACCTGAGAGCTGCTTCAAAGGAAACTGTCGATATGGTCTACGAGAAAGTAGAAAAGATCGTTCAGGGCGCAGCGTTACAAACTGGTTGTGAAGGAAAGATGCAGTTATTCCAGAACTTCGTGGAAAACATGGTGCTGACTCCTAAACTGGATCAGGTATGGGTCAAGAACATGGATGCCCTGGGTCAGAAATGTGAACCGCAGACATGGAAAGTGTCTCCGGGCTCCAGCGATGTCGGTAATGTCTCCCAGGTTGTTCCTTCCATTCAGCCGATGATCAGTATTACGGATGTTACGGTTCCGGGACATTCCCAGGGTATGGTCGAAGCTTCCTGTTCCGAGAAGGGCATGAAATCGATCATCATTGGTGCGAAAGCATTGGCCTGGACAGCTGTAGATATCCTGACCAATCCGGAATTGCTGGCGGAAGTCAAGGAAGAACACGCGTACAACGTTGCTCATCAGAAAGAACTTTAAGTTTCAAGTTTAAATCATACAGAAGACGGATTGTTGTATGGATACAACAGTCCGTTTTTATCATCTCAGATGCGTATGGAATAATAGGACTAAATTCAAAAGACTCGGCAGATAAAGGTTTTTTGAAGCTTAGTCCTATTTTGTTTGGCCCACAAAAGAGACTAATGGTCGATTTAAGGAGGAAACATGCGCAGAATGAAGATCTTTCTGCGAAGTGTAGTGCTTCCTGTAACTTTGGCAGTACTGTTAGCGATGTTGTTCCGTCCCGTCTATTACAAAGACAATCAGCTGAACATACTCCTGATGTGGATCTGCATCGGAGTACCGTACGGTATTCGAAGGATGTTTCTTTGGCTTGTGCCGCATAAGTATGATC
>JAFRMA010000069.1 GCA_017430925.1 Solobacterium sp.
ACTTTCCAAGAGCGCTGAATACACGCAATAAACACGACACAATTTTTGCTCAATGCTTTTCGGAATTAAAGCACAAACCGATTTCTGACATAACAGCATCAGACATTCAACACACATTAACTGAACGTGCAAAAACTCATGCTGACGATGGCGTTAAAAGACTACATACAATTTGGAAACAAATCTACGACACAGCGATGCTCGAAGGCTATCCAGTAGTTAACGTTTCACTGTCTGTTCAAGTCCCGAAAAGCCGTGTATTACCACACTCAAAATCAGTCATAATTTCAAAAGCTGATTTCAGCAATTTTCTATCTGCTCTACTCTCGTACAACTCAACAGATGGCGAGCCAACATATTTCAGCAAACTCGTCTGGAACATTCTCATAATCATGTACTTCTGCGGATGCAGACCAAGCGAAGTTATGGCTCTTTCAAAACATGACATTAATTTCGTTACAATGGAAATTTCGATTTCAAAAGCTGTCGGATGCAACTACACTGATAAACGTGTTCTAATCCCAACAAAAACAACTCAGTCTGTTAGACAGTGCCCAATTCCGGCAGAGCTTAAACAACATCTCGAAAAGCTTATAGCAGAAACAGACAACGACTATCTGTTCTTAGACAAAAAAGGGCGTTTCTTAGACATCGACGAAGTCTCAGACTACATCAACAGAGTTTCGAAATCATGTGGCATCAAATTCAATGCATACATGCTACGCCATCTCTACGCAACAGACTTAATCAAGACGGCAGATGCTCGTACTGCTCAAGATTTGCTCGGTCACGCTTCGTTCTCGATGACACTCGACTACGCTAGATCCTCTCGTGACGACAGAGCACAGGCAGTCGCAGACAGAAAGCTGAACTAAAAACGCCAACTGTATGCCAACAACTTTTTTCAGTCATCAGCACCAGTCGGCATACACAATCAAGTTCAATCGCTTAAATATCACCGTCAATCATCAGCTATCATTGGCTAGCATGTACGCCCAGTCCCATCGATCGCCCCATGTTTGTAAATAAAGCCTGCAAAGGCTTTTTTTGTACATACAGAACTATATCATATTCACAGAAGATCTTCATTTTCCTGTTCCGTAAGATAACGGATAATCGATGAATCCGCGCATAATACCGCTTCCTCCTCCGTATTATATGTATTACTGGACGCAATCATACGTATATCTCCGACTTTCTCTGCCACAGACAAGGTATTCACATCTTCCTTGTTTATTGCCAGAATCACGAAATACGGTGTACCGGAGGAATTGGGATCGTTGATCTCCAGACCCTTAAAGTCTTTGACAGACAGTACTCTTACCCCCTCGAACAGGCAATCCGTTACCGGAAGCTCATCTCTCTTCTCTACAGATACATAGATATCGACACGCTGTCCGGCAATGATCGGTCCGCCGAGCTTCGCGTAATCAATTTCCGCAGTATACGCTGCCTGTCCCTGTTTTAACTGTGATGAGGGGTAATCCGGAAGGTCTTTTTCTTCGTATAACATACCGAGATAAAACGCGGAGCCTGCGGGAATCATCCCCTGGATCTCCGTATACTTGCCGAGAATATCTTCTTTTCTTGTGTAGGTATGTTCCAATACATAAGCTTGTGGAATATGCAGTACCATCAGATCCTCTTCTTCAATCTTTGTCCGGGGAGGAATATCTCTGGATGCGACATATACATCCTGGATATTCAGATAACGGCTGACATAGACGCGGAAGCCCACACCGATCACTGCTGCCATCGCCGCAGCACATAACACAAGCATACCGGATTGTAACAAAGCTTTACGATTCACCCTGATCATGGATCACCACCTCCACTTATTACATACCCGGAATATACCGGATTCCACAAAAAAACAGTTATCACCAGAGATAACTGTTTTCGTTGTTTTATGCCTTTGCGGGATGTTCCGCCAGGTACTGTTTGATCTTCTCCTTGACATCCGGTTTGCTTGGCTTGCAGCTTGCGATATCGCCGCTTCCTTCTGCCAGCGCAGCAGCCATACCCGAACAACCGGGGTATCCGCAGCCGCCGCAGTTATAACCCGGAAGCATAGCCAGAAGATCTTCAGCTCTGGTATCCGGTTCTACATAGAAGACTTTGGACGCAAACCCAAGAATACATCCGCAGGCTGCCCCCAGCAGCAGCATGACCAGAATTGCCTTAATCATTTTCTGTTTCTCCTTTATTCTCTTTCTTTCGTAACGCGCATGTTGTTATACCGCAGGCACTGCATTCAGGAGCGAGATTTTCACATCCTTCCGGAACCGGTGTCCTGTTATTCAGTTTCAGCAGCCATATATTCAATCCGAATAAACTGCCGAGGACAAGAATTGCAATTACGACTCTCATTGTTATACAAGTCCGGCAAATGCCTGGAAAGCAATCGCCATGATTGCCGCAACGATCAGGGCAATCGGATTACCTTTGAATGACGCAGGAATATCGCAGCTGTCCAGATGTTCACGGATCGTCGCAAAGATCACCAGCATCAGCATAAATCCTGCCGGAACACCGATGGAATTCACTACCGTCTCAATAAATGTATATTTCTGTGTGATATTATCCAGTGCAACATAGAGTACTGCACAGTTCGTTGTGATCAACGGCAGGAAGATACCCAGAGATTTATACAGTGACGGAGATTGTTTCTTGATAAACATTTCCACGAACTGAACAAAGGATGCGATCAGAAGAATAAAGCAGATCAGTTTCATATATTCCAGATGTGCAGGTACAAGTACGAAGTAATACAGTACCCAGGAGAATACGGAAGCACCCAGAATAACGAAGATAACAGCTATACCCATGCCGATGGCAGAAGACAGTTTGGTCGAAACACCCATAAACGGACACATACCCAGGAACTTCGCCAGAATGACGTTGTTGATGAGCATACCGCTGATAAATATCGTAAACAGATTCATGCCTTAGCTGCCTCCTTCTTTTTTGCTTTCGCAGCTTCCAGAGCTTTAGCTTTTTCCTTTGCCTCACTATTCAGTTTGATTGCAGCTACAGCAGCAGCCAGAACCGCAAAGGTAAGGAACGCGCCGGTCTGTGTCTTGAATACAGGAATTTCAAATCCCTGAGGAATCAGACGGATACTGAAGATTTCATTGCCGGACATCGGATTGCTGAAGCTGAGAATACCGGTTCCCAGTAACTGACGGATCAGAGACATAGCCAGCAAACTGAATGTATAGGACAAGCCCATCATCAGACCATCTCTGGCCGAAGCTGCCACACCGTTCTTACAAGCATAAGCTTCTGCTCTTCCGAGAATAATACAGTTAACAACGATCAGGTCAATGAATGCGCCTAATGCCGAGAACAATTCCGGTGTATATGCCTGCATCAGCATACCGACAAGGGTAACCAGTGTCGCAATGATGACAATATATACAGGGATATGGATCTCATCCGGTGTCAGCGGAGCAATCAGGGATACGGCTATGTTGGACAAAACCAGAACGACGATAACCGCTACACCCATACCGATCGCATTGTTCAGACTGGTTGTAATTGCCAGTGTTGAACAGATACCCAGGTATAATCCGAATACCGGGTTATTGAAGATCATTTCAGAGAAGAAACCCTTTTTTTCGTTATTTTCACTCATGTTCTTCCCTCCTATTTCGCTGTAAACAGAGCCTTGGCTGCATCATAACCCTGTTTGATTGCTGTAGATGTCAGAGTCGCTCCGCTGAGCAGAGGAGCTGAATCCGAAGTTGTCAGGGACTCTACGGAACTTACATATTCTTCATCAAAACAGCGGGATCCGAAACCATCGGTTTCACCATGTTCAAGTACCTGGAAACCACCGACAGTACCATCATTATTGAAGGCCAGCAGGAAGGTAAATCCATTGGAGTTATAACCTACGTTATGGATCTTATATACGGTTCCGAGACCTTCCGCCGTATAGATGCCGGTAATCAGACCGGTAGGATCATCATAATCCTTAACTTCCTTAAATTCCGCATCCGGATAGATCAATACCAGGTTGGCTTTTTCCTTCTGGATCGCTGCCTCTTCAATGATCGGAGCTGTCAGGCCATTTACACCGGAGAGCAGTAATCCGCAGAATGCGCATAATACGCCAAGAAGAAGTACTTTATAGATCGTGGATTGTTTATTCATAGTCTGTTCCCTCCCAGCTGATCGTTGATTCCGGGATTGCTGCAGCAAATTCATTCACCGATGCAGGATTGCCTGTGGATGCGGCAGACTGTGTCTTGGCAATTGCGCCAACACCGATCGTAACCAATGCCATACATGCGATGGCAATGATTGCTCTCTTCTTCAGCTTCGCAATATCCTTGATCTGACTGCCTTCCAGCATCTTGTCAATTGCCGGAGTTAACATATTCATCAGAAGAATGGAATATAATACACCATCAGGCATATTGGATCTCAGACGGAAGATCAGGGTAAAGCATGCGGCACCAACCGCAAATACGATACGTCCGAGGATCGTCACCGGTGAAGTAACAGGATCGGTCAGCATGAATACACCGCCGAAAAGAACACCGCCGGCAAGTACCTGGAAGATCGGATACCAGATACCCTGGCCGTGTAACAGTCCAATGACCAGGCTGAGCACAAATACCGTACCGATATAGAATACGGAAGCCTGCCAGTCAATATCCTTACGATAAACCAGATAGGCAAGACACAGCAGGATCAACAAGGCACTGGTGCTTCCGATTGCACTCGGATACCAGCCGACAAACATCTGTCCGAGGCTGCCGAAACCTTTGCTGGTCATCATCGTTGAGAAGGTATCTCCGGTAGTCATCCAGCCGTAGGATTTCATCGCTGCCGCAGGAGTTGCACTGGTCAGAATGTCCGTACGGTTTGAACCGGCAAAAGTATTCATCAGGATTGCTTCACCGAATGCTGCCGGATTGAAGATATTCTGGCCAAAACCACCGAATACGAGTTTACCGAAAACCAGGGCAATGACTGTAGATACAGCCAGCGCATAATAACTTACTTTGATGGAAGACATCAGGGTAAGGATCATTGCGGTTACCCATCCGTAAGATGTCAGGACACCCTTGATAACTTCCTGTTTGGTTACCTTGCACCAGATCGCTTCTGTTGCCAGAGCAGATGCTACGGAAGTAATCATCATCAGTACCACGCGAAGACCCAGATTTGAGCCAAACGCCATCGTATAATACAGAGATGAGAAAATCGTGACAGCAATCAGACAGTATGTCAGATCCTTCATGATTCCGGATGTGCTCTGCGGGCTGCGATAATTCGGTGAAGGTTTATAAATTAATTTCATCTTTTTCTCCTCCTACTTCTTCTTCGCCATCAGAGCCATATATCTCTTCGCTCTGCGGATGCCTTCGGTTACATCCAGTTTACTCGGACATACATATGTGCAAAGTCCGCATTCGATACAACTTGCGACATCCAGATTCTTCAATGCTTCGATATTCTTTGTCTTTTCAGCCGCATTGATTCTTACCGGCTGAAGTCCGCTCGGGCAGGATTCCGTACACTTGCCGCAGCGCAGACACTTGACGCTTTCTTCATCTTTCTTGACAAAGATCGTCAGACCGTTATTGGCAGGTCCGATCACGAATGTATCGTTGGGAACTGCTGTACCCATCATCGGTCCGCCGGCGCAGATCACGCATTCATCGGAAAGATATCCGCCGCATGCTGTAACCACATCATGTGCAGGCATACCGATCGGAACGATCACGTTCTGCGGATTAGCTACACCATCACCGGATACAGTCACGTATTTACGAGTAATCGGCTTGCCGTTAACTAACGCATTACCGAGAGCGATTGCTGTCGAAGCGTTGTTCAAGATACAACCTGCTTCAATCGGAAGTCTGTCATATCTCTTCTTGGTCAGGAGATAAACCAGTGTACGCTCCCATCCTGCAGGATAGATATCCGGTACCGGCCTGACTTCAATTGCTGTACCGGCAAAGGTCTTCTGCAGTTCGGCAATCAGATCTTTCTTATCTTCCTTAACGGAAATACAGCCCTTCTTTGCCTGACTCAGTTTAAGCAGCGCAAGAGATCCTACTTTAAGAAGATCCATGTTTGCCAGCATATTCTTATAGTCAGCAGTCAGGTATGGTTCACACTCCACACCATTTACGATAAACAAGTCTACATTTTCCGGTTTGAGAAACTTTACATAGGTCGGGAAACCGGCTCCTCCAAGACCAAGCATCCCTGCATTTTTAACGAAGTTCAGTAATTCTTCATTACTTGCGCTTTCGTAATCCAGGGGCTCAAAAGCTTGTTCCTCTGTGTTCTTATGATCATTTTCAATCCGCAGATGATCAGCCATCTTCATGGCTGTTGTCATCCTTTTTTCAATTCCCGTTACCGTTCCGGAAACCGGCGAAAACAGAGGAAGGTAAAAATGATCATTTCTTTCTGCAATCTTTGTTCCAACTTTCACCTCATCACCAACTTTGACAAGCGGGTTACACGGAGCATTCCCGTTCATTAAAGGGATGTACAAAACATCCGGATCCTTAATCGTAAGAACATCCGTATGATTTGTCAGATCCTTATGCCCGTCAAGGTGCTGAAACATGCGTCCTGTGATAATCGGCATCGTAGCATTCTCCTCTTCAGTTACAGAAATTATAACAAAAATATCCAGTGTTAGCACAGTCATGTGAATTTATCCGGGATTTCCTGTGATATAATTTTCGCAATATGAAATATATCAGATTATTGATCCTGATTCTGGCAGTATTCCTGGTTTCCTGCGTTTCCGAAAAAACACCGGAAAAGCCGGTATCCGAGACTCATTCCAAGACTTGTGTCATGGACTGTGGTTTTGACACTTTTTTTTCTCTGAACGATATTCCCATGGAACAGGAGAACTTCAGCACAACCTTCAGCGAACTGCTGGACGAATATAAACACTACAACGATCTCTTTGACATATACAACGATTATGAAGGCTTAAACAACCTGAAAACTATCAATGACATGGCAGGCATACAACCGGTAGAAGTCGAAGACGCAATCCTTGAATTACTCCTGGAAGCCAGAGAATTCTATGAATTATCCGGCGGCGCATTTGACATCACCATGGGAAACCTTCTCAAGGTTTGGCATGAATACCGTACGGAAGGAATGGCGCTGAACGAACAGGGAAAACCGGGCAGACTGCCATCTGCGGAAGAATTGCAGAAGGCCTATGAACACCACGGCTGGGAGTATGTGGAAATTGACGAATCCGCGCATACTGTGTTTATTACCGATCCGCAGGTCTCTCTGGATGTCGGCGGTATCGCCAAGGGATTCGCGGCAGAGAAGATTGCTCAAAGACTGGAAGCGATGGGAGTCCACGGCGGTATTGTCAATGCCGGCGGTAATAACCGCATGCTGGGACCGAAGAAAGATGGTTCTGACTGGCGTGTGGGAATTATCGATCCCTATGGGAAAAACAACAATGTGGTGGTCCGTATCTACGGAGCTGTGTCCAGTGTCACCAGCGGTGATTACATGCGCTACTACATGGGACCGGATAATATCCAGTTACATCACATCATTGATCCGGATACCCTTTACCCGGCAGATCTGTATCATTCCGTTACGATTTTCACCAGGGATTCCGGTTCCGCGGACTGTCTCTCCACAACATTGTTTACCTTGTCCTACGAAGAAGGAATGATATTGATTGAACAGTACCGGCAGGCACATCCCGACGATATCCTCGAAGTCGTATGGCTGATGGACAAGAAAGAACTTCCGGAAGATGTCAATTATCTGGAGACAGATGACTTTTATGTACTGTATACAGAAGGATTGAAAGAAAAGATCTCCGGTTAGAAGATCTTTCTGGATAATTCAATCATCTGGATAAACTCACGGGATGACATACGTAACGCTCAGTGAGAAAAGATCGTATTCTGTATTAATCCATCGGAGGAGACTACCGTGATCTGGTAGTCTTTTTGTAACTTCCTGGTGATTCGCTCCAGGTATTCATCCGCAGTCATATTAGAGCGGGTATAGACGATGGTAAAATCCTCTCCCCTGGTAATCTCTGTTCCCGGGTTATCTTTTACTTTGTATCCATCAAACACAAGGATCATCTTCTGTTTCAGGAAGCCCTGATAGGCAAAGACAAGATCGATCAATTGATCTCTGGCTATACCGATATCTTCTTCCGCGGTTTCTTTCAGTTCATCCCAGGAGAAAATCATGTTATAACCGTCAATCAACAGACACTTGGGCTTATTCTCTTCAATCTGTACATATTCAGGCAGTTCCTGTATCTTGTTTTGTCTTGGTTGTTTATCATGGTTGCGGTTATTGCCTGTAGCTTTCTCCAGCACCGTATTCATCTCTTCTTCACTGACATGATAGATCTGTCTGGAGTATTGTCCCTTCCCGGCTGCGCGCATCTGTACATGCATGTGATTATCTGCTTCATTCCAGGGAACAGTATACCCTGTCCCGTGTGAGCAGAATACAGAACCGGATGGATGAAAGAGATCCCGGCTGCTGTCATAACCAATCTCAGCGATGATCTCTTCCTGATCTTCGCAGGGATAATAACCGCAGGGCCAGGCATTGAATACACCCTTTCCTTTCGTGTAGGTTACGATCTCCATGGGATAATTCATCAGAAGACGTACCGGTCCCATTCCCCGGATGATCATCATTCCGTGTTCATTTTCTTCGGTTTTTACCGTACAGTGCATGGTTTCCAGTTCATACAGTGCCCTGCTCAGGAATTCAGCCGGCAGGATATACAGGAACTGTTCATAGGGTTCTAACAGGATACTCTTTGCTTTCATCAGTCCCTGGCGTACAGCTCTGTTGGCAGCTTCCCGGAAATCTCCTCCCTCGGTATGCTTGATATGTCCTTTTCCGCTGACTAAGACGATCCGGAGATCTGTCAGTTCAGAACCTGTAAGCACACCGACCTGACGACTTTCCGTCAATGCGGAGAGAATGGATTTCTGCCAGGGAACAGACAAGATATCCGTTGAACACTCACTGATGATTTCCAGACCGCTTCCTGCAGGCAGAGGTTCCAGACGTACATGTACTTCCGCGTAATGCCTGAGCGGTTCAAAATGTCCGGCGCCGTATACCGGATTACGAATTGTTTCCAGGTAGTAGATCCTTCCCTGTCCGAAAGATACTCTGATTCCGCACTGGTCATAGATCTTATTCTGCAGGATCTCCATCTGCATGGCTCCCATAAGCTGTACATCAATTTCCCCGGTTCTCTGGTTTATCTCAAGATTCAGTTCGGGATCTTGTTCAGCAAGTTTCCGGCATGTCCGCAGGAGCTTCTGCATATCCGCATTTTCAGGATATAGCATCTGGTAATTCATGTAGGGTTTCAGTAAAGGCTGGTGACTGTCCGGTTCGATTCCCAGCCCTTGTCCTGCCTGTATATTGGTAAGTCCTTTAAGCACACAGGTCATCCCCGCAGAGACTTCTTCCGCCATCCGGTAGGTTCTTCCCTGATAGATGCGGATCTGGTCTACCTTTTCGTTTTCTGCCACGATCTGGCGGTTTTTCAGTATTCCCCCGGTGATTTTCACATGGGTCAGACGGTTTCCCTGTTCATCTTCGGAGATCTTGTATACCTTTGCGCCGAACGCCTCCGGATATTTCTTGTCCTGTCCCAGAGATGCCAGCAGATCCAGCAGTTCTTCCGTTCCCTGATGTCTGAGTGCAGAGCCGAAGATACAGGGAAAGTACTCCCGGGAAAGAATCGCCCGGGTGACAGATTCCGGAGAGATCTTCCGGGTTTCGGTATATTCTTCCAGCAGGGCATCGCTGACCATGGCCAGAGTTTCATCGTCTGTGCCGGAATATTCCAGAATATCCGGTGAACAATAGAGATGCAGATTCTCCAGCAGTTCTTCCCTGGGAATATAACTGATATCCATCTTGTTTACAAAGAGGATCACCGGAATGTGATATTGTGCCAGACATCTCCAGATCGTTTCCGTATGACTCTGTACACCATCCTGTCCGTTGATGATCATGACTGCCGCATCCAGGACCTGCAGGGTTCTTTCCATCTCGGAAGAAAAATCCACATGACCCGGTGTATCAATGATATGGATCATGGTATCCCTGCGTTTCAGGTGCGCTTCTTTAGCGTAAATCGTGATCCCGTGGTCTTTTTCTTCTTTGTCAAAATCAAGAAAAGCATTCCGGTGATCCACCCTTCCGGCTTCCCGGATATCCCCGTTGACGTACAACATGCTTTCTATGCATGTTGTCTTCCCGGCATCCACATGCGCAAGTATACCAATCGTTAACTGTTTCATCTTCGACATTGTACTTAAATCCATCATGAAATACAAATCCATCTGTTTCTGTACACAACAATATAATAAAATACAAATCTGTGTTTTCCGTTTATAATGAACTTGAAATCTGTATGCGCAAGAAAAACGTTTACTTTTACCTGTTATCCGCATCTTTGTTGGTTTTCTCATTACTTTCCGGCTGCCAGAGTAATAATGTTGTATATGAACCGGCAGAAGTATCTTTTTCTGTGGAATCCGGCGCATATCCCGGTGATGTTTCTCTGGAGATATCTGCTCCGAAGGGATATACCATACGTTATACGACGGATGGTTCCCTGCCGGATGAAAAATCCGCAAAGTATAACGGGAAATTATTATTATCCGGAAACGGAAATCACTGGCTGAGTGAAGAGACGATTCATAAGATCATCCTTGATCACACGTTTACACTGGAGGAAACCCCGGAAATTCCTGACGCATGGATCATCCGCGCCGCATCCTTCTCACCCGACGGCACCATGGGACCGGTCAGTACACACACGTATTTTCCGAACCGCAGTCTGACTTCTGAGTATCCTGGAATCATGGTTATATCTCTGGTGACAGAACCGGAGAATCTTCTGGATTATGAAAAGGGAATCATGGTTACCGGAAAATACTACGATGAATGGACACAAAAAGAAGGCAGTTCCGAAATTCTGAAAGATAACAATACATGGTATCTCATAGAGGGCAATTATACCCAAAACGGAAAAGATTGGGAAAGACCTGTTACCGTAGAACTGTTTGATGAAAGTGATCAGTTGTCCGTACGTCAGGATGGAGGTTTACGTATCCAGGGGCATGCGTCCCGTATGTATTCCCACAAGTCCTTCCGTGTCTATTTCCGCAAAGATTACGGAGAAAAACGGCTGATGTATGATCTGTTCCCGGGAGATGGAACAGACTCATACCGGTATATCACTCTTCGCAACGGCGGGAATGCGGCACAAGATCTTCCGTTTAAAGATGCCTGGCAGCAGTCCCTGCTAACCGGTATGTCTTTCACGATCCAGCAGGCAAGACCGGCAGTTTTATATCTCAACGGGGAATACTGGGGAGTATATGTCCTGAATGACCGTTACTGTGATGAATATCTGGAAGATCATTTTGGTGTGAAAGATACTCTGATCATCAAAGAGAATGAAGTCCAGGATGGGGATGAATCAGCTTATTACCTGTATGAGGAACTGCTTTCGTATAGTGACAAAGATCTCAGTGATCCGGTGATCTGGGACCAGTTCTCACAGATCGTAGATATTCAGGGTATGGCAGACTACTTTGCGGCAGAAATCTACATGGGAAATGACTTTAGGCAGGATAGTAATATGGAACTCTGGCGTACAATCAACGTTGATCCGGAGAATGAATATGCGGATGGAAGATGGAGATTCATGATGTATGATACAGAATACTCTTCCGGATTGTATGAACAGGAGTTTTCCGGCGCAGAAAACAATTCTCTCACGCGGATTATCGAGAACCAGCCGGTGTTCGCTTCCGCGCTTCGTAATCCTGATTTCAGAAAACTGTTCATGGAATCATTGAAGCGGATCGGAGCGGAGATCTTTGCGCCGGAGAGAGTAAATTCTACTTTGGACCAATGGTCTTCCGAGTGGTTAAGTTTAATGGATGATCAGTTTAAACGTTTTGGTGCGAATGAACCCATATGGTATTACAATATCCATATCATCAAGAAATTCTACGCTGAAAGATATAAATATATCATTTCCTATGCCGAGGATATGCTTGGAGAGTAACTAAACATTAACGGAGGATTGGAGAATGAAACAGTATCGTCTTGGATTCATCGGCTGCGGTCATATGGGTATGTCCATTGCCCGCGGTGTTCTTAACAATAGTCTTCTCAAGGCAGAAGAAATCGCTGTCTATGATCCGTCAGAGTCCATACAGGAAACCTGCCGGAATCTGGGCTTTGCGGTCTGCGGCAGTGAAAAGGAGCTGGCGGAAAATGCACACATTGTCCTGCTTGCGGTAACCCCGCAGATCGTTGATAAAGTTCTACCGAAACTCAGGGATGTACAGATCAACTGCCTGTTATCCATTGTGGCAGCCCTGTCCATGAAACATATCCGGGATCTTGCGGGAGATATTCCGGTCATCCGGGTGATGCCGAATACCCCGCTGATGGTTTCCTGCGGGGCTGCCGCAATGTGTCATACCGATGACTGTGATATAGATGATCTCGCCTTTGTCACATCCTTGTTTGAAGCTCTCGGCGTGGTACGCAGTATCCCTGAATCCCAGATGAATGACATCATCTCTGTCCACGGAAGTACACCGGCATACTTCTATTACTTCCTCAATAGTATTCTCAAGGATACCATCCGCCGTGGTGTAGACCCGGAAACAGCCAGAACCCTGCTGGTACAGACAATGATCGGATCAGGAAAACTACTTGAAGCAGAACCGGATAAACCACTGGAAGAGTTTGTGGATTCAGTCTGTTCCAAGGGAGGCACTACAATTGAGGCAATCCGGGTATTCCGGCACGAAGACCTTGACCGTATGGTAAAAAAAGCCAACGAAGAATGTATCCGCAGAGCTGAAGAACTAAGCAAATAACCTGAAGATCTGTTACAGGAAACACAAAAGTCCGCCTTTCAGCGGACTTTTACTTACCAATGGTGGAGGCTACAGGACTCGAACCTGCGACATCACCCCTGTGAAGGGTGCGCTCTCCCAACTGAGCTAAGCCTCCGTAACCAATCAGTATTATTACTATAAACCATTTCCGGAATTTTTACACGTACTTCTTTCCGGGATCATCCTTCCGGGCGGAAACTGTTCAGCGTATGATCCGCAAACTCGTTCAGCGTATCTCCGGCTTCTGCCCCGTACGTCTCAAAGATAAAGAAATGCATGACATCTGAAGCATCCGTAAACACGGAGATCTTCATTCTTGTCTCATCAGAGAAAGACATTGTGCAGTTCTTGATCTCATACCCTTGTTGTTCGGATCTTCCGTATTCTTTATCCGTGAGGGTGTCCGCGTATTGTTTTTCGGTGATCTGCACATACATTTCCAGGCCTGCCGCAGCACTTGTATCGGTCCAGGATGAACGCTCCTGCGCAGTAAATCCAAACGCTGTCAGGTGATAGAAGCGATCATCCGAATACATCCGGGCATTCTCTTCTCCCTGTGTCTGACTCTCATCATTCCATGTCTCAATCACATCATAGTATCCGGTATGAGAATCCCCTTCTCTGCGGAAAGCATAGGAATCCCAGCTCCCCTGCAGTATTTCCGGTCCGGTTAAGACCGCAAGATCTTCCGGTTTTTCACTCTTTCGGAAGGTCAATGTCAGATCATCGTTCTGCAGGATCAGGTTCCCTTCTTCCTTTGTCAGATTCATTGTTTCTCCGGTCATTTCCGCGGTAAGTACGTTGTTCTCCAGGTCAGGAGTAAATACTGTGATTTCTCCGAAAATGTTCATCATTGCCTGATCGGTTCCTATCTCTAACCAGGCATGTTCACCGGCTTCTTTCAGAATATCGATTTCTTCCTGTTCGGTAACGGTATCTCCTTCATTAACCTGGATCAATTCATAAAACCCTTCTGTCTGGCTGGAAATATCCGTTTCTTGTTTAGATCCGCAGCCCGCAAGAAAAAGCATGCCGGTGAGAACCAGTACCGAAACCTTACGCACAGATTGTAGTAACGTAGTATAAGTCATGTTTATTTACACTTTTCTGTCATCCACCGGATCAGGGCTTCTTTTTTATCTTCCGCCGGTTCATACTCATAGAACCGTTCATCCAGACGGGTCATTTCTTCTGTATGAACCTGAAGGCTTTCCGGGTGTCCTCCATCCAGCACAATAAATTCCGGATCATGGATCTTCTTACGGATGAGTTGTCCTCCTTCAAGGTACTGTAACACCTCGTTCCAGTCTTTTTCTGTCAGATTCTTTTCGATTTCCTTACCGGTAAAGTTATCCTTCCAGTATGTCGCGCTGAATGTATATTCGTCCCGGAAATGATATACCGTACAGTTACTCATTGTTCCGGCGGGATATCCGGCAACCATGGAGCTGCTTTGTCCAGCGGTATAAGAGATATACTTCACGGTCTGTCCGGATATACTCTTTGTCTTCTCTTCCGGGAAGAAATCCGTACAGGCAAAGACCTCCGTAGGTTCTTCTTTCAGGATCTTACCCTGCGCGTCTGTTTCCTGCACAAGAAAGCGCATATCTCCGTAGTAGTCATTCTCCTGGGCTGCCCAGCCGACGATATCCCAGCACTGCTGGTAGTTATGATTGGTCTCGGCAGTGTACAGGTCCTTTGTGGTCTGGTCAGGGTTTACCCTCTGCAGAATGATCCGTGCGGGATAATGATCCGGGTTATTCCAGCGTAATGCAAAACCTCCGTATGTTGTATCAATTACAGGATTTATACGATTCTGTTCTGTCATGATAACCTCCGTTTCTGCCGGTTCACTTTCTTTTACTTCCGGTGCTGCGGAAGGTGATTCTGCCGGTGCAGGTGTTGTCTTGCAAGCAGTAAGCAGGCACAGGAATACAAGGAATATCTTCTTCATAGAGTTCCTCCTGTCTTTACGCCCGGGCTGCAGAACGAACAGATGTACTTCTGCTTTTCTTCCTGCCGGAAAACAGCGAGCCGGTAAACCTGTGAAGCCACAGGCTCAGGATCAGAACCAGGATGATTCCCAGCAAGGGAATATACCAGGGACCTTCAGGATACAGAATCCCCAGCACAAACAATACCGGATACTGCCAGAGATAGATCTCATAACTCAGAGAAGAGATAAACGTTGATATTTTACTGTCAATGAGGAACTGCAGAGCTTTATGGTTCATGACCATGATTTCTATCATCAGGCAGCAGAGGATCGTATAGCCCTGCATGCCAAACAGATACACCTTCAGATCAGTTCCGCGGGCAAAGATATACAGCACAACCGTCAGGATCAGGAACAGCAGATAACTTAACCGCGCGGTATGCGGAGAACGGAAACGCAGGCTGCGCATGGATAACCGCTCTGTTCGCATGATCCCCGCAAACATACCGGCAAACAGAGAGAATACCCTCGTAATCGTGTGATAGTATACAGCCGTCAGATTCGCGTCTTTTACCACCAGGACATAGACAGGCATGACCAGGAACGATACAAATGTCAGCAGGAAGAATACGGTCAGAGCCGCCCCTTTTCCCAAGCCTCTGCGCAGCACCCGGTATACTCCCGCAAGTAACGGCCAGACCAGATCAAACTGCAGAAGAATAGCGATATACCAGAGATGGGTAAAGGGTGATGTATTGGTCAGATTCGTGAAGTAGGAAGAGTTCATCTTGATCTGCCAGATATTGTTATAGCCAAGCAGAATACTTAATACTTCCTTAGGGGTATCCGCCAGGCGGTACATGTCCACAAGTGACACAACCCCGATGGAAGAGAATAAAACTATGATCAGTGCCGGATAGATCCTCAGAATCCTCTTACGGTAGTAGTCTCCAAGAGAAAATGTACGATTCTCCATCGCGTACAGAGTCTGCCAGGCAGAAAGATATCCGCTGATTACAAAGAACAGAAGTACGCCAAAGAACCCTCCCGGCACAGATACAGGAAAAGCATGGTACAGTAAAACACCTGCGGCTGCCAGAAAGCGCAGGGAGTTCAGTCCGGGGATTCTTCTGCTTTGTCTTCTCTGGTTACTCATGATCAATCAGTTTTTCCGTAATAACATCCGCAATCAGTTCCGCATAAGCATAAGACCCTTCCGTGGTCAGATGCAAAGCATCAGGAAGAATATAACGACTGTGATTCTGCATGGCAGGTGTTGTCCAGTCGATCATGTACGCATCCGGATGACGGTCAATCACCCGCTTCATGACATCGTTAGAGTCATTGGCGACCCCGACGGTAGAGATCCAGAATGTCGGTCTGCCTCCGCTGTGACGGATCAATTCTTCACAATCTTCTTCCTGGATATAGCAGTTCGTGCCCAATGAAAATACCAGTACATCTCCCAGCTGGTCATTCTTTTCCAGTTTGTACAGTACATTCATCCCTTCGTAGATCGTTCTGCCGAAGACTGCGTCAAAATACCCGTTGGGAAATTCTTCGTATAACGCGTTTAAGCCGGATAACATGACTGAATCACCGATACCGACTACATACATCTCTCTCGCGTCGTTATAGCGTAATGCGGCAGGAATTATTGTCTGTCCGGAACCGGCAGCGGATACTTCTTCCCTGGTGATCTTATTTCCCTTGAATACGGAAGAATACTTCGCGGCTGTGATCTGTTTCAGTCTTTTCACTTTCATCTCGGCAGCGATTCTCTGGTTTTCCCTGAGCATGTTTTCGATTTCCAGACGTGCCGCGTAAGCCTTGGGCGGTGCCGTCACAAAAGAATATGCGCCGAAAAGACACAGCAACAATACAACGATTGTCAATCCTTTGTATAACGTCTCTGTCATTCTGCGCATAATCATAGGACTATTGTAAATGATATCCCGAACACTAAGCAACATTACTTATCATTCAGGGTGATCAGTGATGAAAGAATTCTCTTACCCTCCGGTTAAAGTCATCCGCTTCTTCTTCGTATGCGGAATGTCCGTAATTCTCGTACATGTATACCTGGCACTGCAGTTTCTCCGCAATCTCAAGGGAAGCTTCCGGGGTGACGATCTTATCCTGCATTCCTCCGAGAACCAGTACCGGACACCGTATGAATGTCAGTTTGTCATACGCGTCCATGGTCAGGCAGGATTCCGCAAGAGTGATAAACCGCTCCGGAGACATCATCTTCGTCACTTTTGACAATAAGGGGATCCAGCGTCCGTTCTTCTTCTGGTACTGTTCAGAATACGTCTGTGTCATATAATCACGGAAGACTTCCGGCATTTTCCTCTGGGAAACAAGCGCGCACCATCGTTCGATATTCTCCCGGATCGAATCATTTGTCCGGGAGGATGTCACTCCCAGCACAAGGCAATGAACCAGCTGCGGATGGTTGATTGCCAGATACTGCGCAATCATACCGCCCTGCGAGACACCGAGAACACAGGCATCAAAGAGATGGAGATATTCCATACATGAAGCGAGATCTTCCGCAATCTCTTCAATTGTCACATGTTCCGGAAGGGTCTCTCTCCGGTCAAAACAATACACGGTATACTCACGGCAGAACTCCCGGTACATCCAGGCAAGCCCGAATAACGCACTCTTTCCGCGTACATCCTGCAGATTCAGACCGGAGATCAAAATCATCGGTTTTTCCCCGGTGCCGAAAGAAAAATAGTTAAACCGGTTACCGTTGATCTGTAAGACTTTTTCCTGTGCGTGATACAGCATGGTTTATGCTTCGGTGATATCCTTACGCAAACCGAATAAAGTAATACAGGTAATGATCGCCGCAATCAATAAGACAAGACCAGCGACCAGGATAATTACCGCATATGCAGGAACAGTTTCCGGAGTAATGAACAAGCCTATAACAGACAAACCGATTTCAAGCGCAAAATTCAATACTCTGAGTGTTCTCAATGTAGAAGCTCTTGAGGAATGATAGTCTTCAGCGATCTGTACCATAATTCCAAGAAACATGAACATGAATACTGCCGCAATCAGATTCGTTACCGAGTTCAGTTTATCAATACTTAATTCCGGTTTGACGATACCAAGACCCCAGGAAATACCGGAAAGAACAGCCAGGACAAGTGCGCACCACTTCAGATAATCTTTCCCGCGGACGTACTTTCCCAGTTCATTAAAAGACAGGAAAAACAGGATCCAGCCGATAAAGTTCGGAGTGATGCTTATCGCCTGACCATTCACTGTAAGATTAAAGTTGATTAGTGTAAATAAGAAGCCAAACGCAACGTAAGAAAGACCTTTTCTTAAATCCATACGATTTATCCTCCATTTGTCTTGAATAACACTGTAAGTAATTATAGCACTATCCCTGTACCGGGAAAGTAAATACGCATCCGGAAGACACGTACTCAGGCGGACAGATCCCGGTCAGCCATCAGAGAACGTTGTCTTCTCCTTGTTATTCATGGTGCGGTATCTGAATTCCTTCCAATGTAAGTAAGCTGATCTTATTCTCTATTCCTCCTCCGTAACCGGTAAGAGACCCATCTTTCCCGATGACTCTGTGACAGGGAATGATGATACAGACGGGATTCCAGCCAACTGCCTGCCCGACAGCCTGCGCAGACATTCTGGGTATTCCGCGTGTGGACGCAATTTCTTCCGCGATATCCTGGTATGTGATTGTCTTTCCGTAAGGAATCCTGCGCATGATTCCGCTTACTTCCTTACGGAAACTTGTTGCCCCGTAAAGCTTGTACTCCGGCAGAAAATCCGGTTCCTGCCCGGAGAAGTAGAGATCCAGCCATTTCCTGGTCTCTTCAAATACCGGAAGATCCATGGTTTCTTCTGTATCCGTAAACTTCCGGGAATCCCGGGAATTCTCAAACAATAAACCAACGAGTACTTCTCCGTCAGAATACATGATCATATCGGAGAAACCCTCCGGTGTGTGATATCTCTGCTGAACGATCTTCATAACCCCTCCGTATACGCTAACGGAACCATTTATCCGCAAGTACCGGCTGATCATAACCCCAATCTTCCGGCACAGAAGATGCTGTCTTGATAAACCCGTTCTTTTCCAGTACATGTGCTGAAGCTTTGTTTTCAATCATTGTACTGGCTGTAACGATCTCTGTATCTGTCTGCGTATACAGATACTCAAGCATTAAAGCGACTGTCTTTGTGGCAATTCCCCTGCCCCAGAATTCTCTGCGGAGACGGTAGCCGATACATGTTTTATGAATCGTATCCTTGAAACTGTAGAATTCCGCCAGACCGCAGAAACAGTGCTCTTCTTTCGTATATATACCAAGAATCAGGGATTCCTTCTCCCGGAAACACTTCCCGTAGAGTTCCCTCAACATCTCCTCCAAGTCTTCATATTGAGCCTCAAATAAAAACGTCGGAAGATACCGGTACACCTCCGGGTCCGCAATCATCTTCTTCAATTCCGGAAGATCCTGCACGGTCAGCTCTTTCAGGATGACAGTGTCATTCTCCAGATAAGGAATTTCATCAAACAGTTTCTTCATCGGATTACTCTTCAGGATCCAGATCCCGTGAATTGGAAATAAAGTAAGTTTTCAGTCTGTCTTCGGTAATCAGTACAGATTCCTGGTGGAAGAATGTGCAGAGATCCCTGGCAATTTCTTCCACGATCGTTTTCTCTACATCGATCAAAGATACTACCAGGGAAGTCTCCATGGTATACTCTCCGGATTCATGGATATATCCGCCTTCAATCACATTCACGGAAAAAGGCACCTGATAACTGATACAGACGTTTTTCAGTACAGAGAGATATTTTGAAGTTTCAAATTTCTGTATTTTGGAGTCCATGTCATTCAGACCGATATAGATCTGAATCAGTGACTTTGTATTCTGCGTATCTTGTGTATGATCATTTCGTACCAGCGACATTAACGAAAGCGTAGTCATCCTGTCACCTCTTTCTTGTATTGGTTCAATTATAAAATTCCAGGCAGTAAACAGGCAATATTATCCGGTCAGAGAAAAGAAAAAGTCCGCTGTAACAGCGAACGATCATATTTGTCCCCGTGCCCGCCCTCATCTGACAACAGACAATAGGTAGTAAACATACATGATTACAATACATGTGTAAGCATACTGGGCATACATTGTAAAACGGGATTCGAACCCGGTATGAGCCCGCATACCACCAGCAGTGCGATATCATTCTCAATCGCGGGAGATCATGTCCACCTTGCCAGATTACCGACAATACTAAAGCAATTCGGTTGTCCAGTTTAAACCCTGGATCAGTTCATCCGTCTCACGTAACTGTTTGGAGTAAGAATCTACTTCTTTCTGCAGATCCGTGACAGATACCGTACTCATGATCTTGATCTCCGCCTTGGAATACCGGGAGACCTTCTCACTGGATGAATTCAGAAACTCACGCATGATCAGGATACGTTTCTTGAGACAATCTCTATGCGCGATCAGATCTGTAATTGTCCGGTCTCCGCAGTGTGTCTCATTATTTGTCTTATTGATTCTGCGAATCAGTTCTTCCAGACGTATAAGATCCTGATCCAGTTCTTTCAGGAGTTCCTGAGGATCTTCCGAAGGAGTTTCTCCTTCCTGAACCTTGGCATTGTTGTTGAGTCTTACGCTTAGTTCACTGATTCTTCTCTGCAGATCTGCCCTTTCAGAAAGTGCTGTAGCCAGTTTCATTGTTGTTCCTCCGTGTAGTCTTTATATTCACTGTTATATATTATCCTGGATAAACGCCGCTATATCACGGATGACATTATCCCCGATATGACGTTCTGTACCATATTCTTTCGATGCTTTCAGAATATCACTGTATATTCCCTGGACAAAGACATGGTTTAATTCGGGATAGAGCTTGTACAAGGTATTCTCACGTCCTGCCAGGAGTTCCTGGAACTTCCTGTAGTCATCTTCCGCAAGAACCTGGAAATCTTTTCCGCCCTGCAGGATCAATACCGGTTTATTACTCTCCAGTAGATAATCGGAAGCTGTCTTCTGTCCCATTTCCTTGAAGTAGTATAAACTCAGATTCCCGGCAAATTTCTTTTTCCAGGCTTCTTCATTATTCATCTGGTAAAGATTCATGAACTTCTTTGCGTAATACTTATATTCCAGGGAAATGATCCATTTCAGGATCGAATTACTGCCTGCCGTCTGTTTTAACTGTCTCAGGACGATATCTTCCAGACGATACGGAGTTCCTGCCAGCAGGATCAATCCCCTGGCATTTGCGCCTTCCGCGTCAATTCTCGGAGCAAGCATGGCACCCATACTATGTCCCAGAATAAAAATTCTGTCCGGATCGATTCGTGGATCATTTCTCAGTAATTTAACGGCCAGTAACGCGTCATCAATTGTCTCTTCTTTTACCGTAATCTTTGTCCGGGCAAGCTTTCTGCCATAGACAAATGTACGTTTGTCATACCGCAGAGAAGCAATCCCGTACTTCACCAGGCCTTCCGCAAGATCCTTGAATGGTGTCAGTTTGATCACCTTTTCATTCATATCACTTGGACCGGAGCCGTGTACCATCACGACTGCCGGTACGGGAGTTGTAAGATCTTCGGGGAGTGTCAGCAAGCCGTTCAGAGGATACTCTGTACCTGCGCCGACAATGATTTTTTCGCTGTTCATATCTCTACCTCACATTACAACAGATTGCTCTTCAGGAATTCCGTAATACACCGGTTTACTTCCTCCGGCTGATCCACATTGGCATTATGCGCCGCATCCTTGATCCAGACCAGAGGATAACCGGTCCTCTTCGTCCATTCTTTATTATACGTTTTTACTTTCCCGGTTGTGTCTTTCTCACCCATGATCAGCAATACCGGACAGGGAATATCCATTACCCGGTTATCTTCCAGGAAGCCCGCAAAACCGATTCCCATGAGATGACATAGTTCTTTTTTCGTGTATCCGCTGAGCATGGAAATCATATTCTGACGTCCTCTTCCGGTAATCGCGCATAGCTTTGCCATAGAAGATCTAAGCAGTTTTTCCGGATATAGTTCTGCCATCCATTCGACTTGTTTCAGCCACCATTGATCAGACTTGGAGTAGTAATCCCCGTACGGGGTTGAATCAATCGAGATGAATGCTTTTACAGCTTCCGGATACCGGAAGATAAAGGACTGGGAGATAAAACCTCCCATGGATTGTCCGACAAGAATCAACTGTGATACTCCGCATTCATCCATAATCTGCTTTACAGCATGTGCAGCATTCTCATAGGTGAAATGAGTGTACGGTCTGGATTCACCGTGAGCAGGGGCGTCCCAGGCAATGATGTTGTACTGTTGTTCAAACCAGGGAATCTGTTGTTCAAACATCGTATGATTTGCGGTAAGGCCATGGAGGAAAAAGATCGTGTCTTTTGCGGGATCAAAACCATCGGATTTCCAATAGACAATGATTCCGCAGTTATCCCTTATCTGACATCTCTGCATAGCATTGTACCTCTATTTATTATCATACGTGAAACTTCCTGTACGGCAATACTTCCTAAGATTTATAATCCGGCAAAGACCCGGCTTCCCCTGGTATCCAGCCAGCGCAGTAAAGTTACTGAGCATCCCGCAAACAACACCGAGCAGAGAAGCAGATATGCGGCAGCACCAATCGTATACCCAAGCAGGAGATAACCTGCCGCCAGTGCCGCAGCAAGCAGCCAGGTACCGAATATAATGATCGGCATCGCAGCACCGCGCTTGATCACAGCAATTTCATTCGTCCAGTTCATTGAGGGCATACGTACTCCGAGCACGATCCCGCATACCGCAGAGAATACCGTAAATACCAGGGAAAATACGATGATCATCAGTTTCAGTACCACGGATACGTCCACGATCATCGCAGCACAGACTGACGCAAATAACACAGGAACCGCGGTCATGATCAACTGCAGCGCCATCTTGGCACGCAGTACGATTTTCGGTTCAACCGGAAGAGACTGGGGAATCCAGATACTCTTTCCTTCCAGGGATACGGACGGTACAGCTGTATCATTCATTGAAGTGAGCATACAGATCAGCATACAAAGCATCACTGCCAGTGCATCCTGCGTCAGAGAGAATACCTGACCGAATAGATCAATGAACTCACGTCCCCGGATCAGCAGCATGATTCCGCATATTGTAATAAACACCACACCCAAGCCGCAATTCAGCATATAATTCGCGCTGGAAGTAAATCTGGCAAGTTCTTTGGACAAAAGAGCTCTGAACGGTGATTTAACCCGTACCTGTTTCTCGACATAACGGACTTTTTCCGTATATCCGCCGAACGCCGCAATACTCAGGAAACTATGGATCAGGATACTCCGGATCACCGCAAAGAGGATCACAGAAATCACCGTGAATATTACCGCTGCTGTCCAGTCCCCTTCACCGACTCTGCCAAACAGATATAATCCATACGCGGCACCCTTGATCTTTTCTCCGTACATTACAGCGTTCAATATCAGTATCTGGATCAGACCATTCGCCTTGGCATAAAAGTAATAATATCCCCCGATAAACAGAAGCGACAGTATGACCGTGATATAACTCTTGTTTTTGAGACGCACGCTGATCTTTGCGACTACCCATCCCAGCAGACAAGAGAGGAATAAGACAAACACCGTAACGATCAGAAACAGAAGAATACCGCAGATCACTCTGGAAACTGTGATTCCTGCGACGATCCAGTAAACAAGGATTGCCGGAAGAATAACTATACAGGAATACATCACACCCATCAGATATACATTCATCAATCTTGCGGTAATGATCGTCTTTACGGGGATCGGCAGAGATAATAACAGATCGTTATCCCTGGACAGATATAACTCTGCGTAAGTACTGAACACACTTCCAAATGTACCCAGTAAGATCGCTGTCATCCCCATAAGCAGGAAATATAACCAGCCCATATCTGCCTGCAGTAAAGCTTCACAAATACTGAAGGACAGTACCGCAAACATCCCGCCGAGAAAGACCACCATGATCATGAAATAGAACACAAACCAGGACGCAATCTGTACCTTGGAACGCATCTTGTTCTTCCTGGAATCGTAGAAAAAGTTTCTGAACATTTCCGTAAATTGTTTCTTCAGAAGAATCCCGAGCATTTATTCCGCCTCCAGTTCCAGGAAGACTTCCTCCAGACTTTCATCTCCTTTGACTTCTTCCATCGTACCGACTTTTACCAGTTTCCCCTGCTTGATGATGGCTACTTTGTCACAGAGTTTTTCTGCGACTTCCAGAACATGGGTAGAGAAGAAGATCGCCCCGCCCTGTTCACAGTGTTCACGCATCATCTCCTTAAGCATGTAGGATGCTTTGGGGTCCAGACCGACAAAAGGTTCATCCATGACAATCAGTTTCGGTGAATGAATCCAGGCAGAGATGACCGCAAGTTTCTGTTTCATTCCGTGAGAATACGCGGAGATCGGCTGAGCGAGATCATTTGTCAGTTCCAGACGGTCCGCATAGAGACGTATCTTCTCCTGTCGTTCACCGGCAGGAATACCGAAGATATCTGCAACAAAGTTCAGATACTTGATCCCGCTCATGAATTCGTAGAGATCAGGATTATCCGGGATATACGCCAGTTCTTTCTTACAGACGACAGGTTCCTTCACGATATCTTTTCCGCAGATTGTAATCGTCCCGGCATCAAACTGCAGGATACCTGCCACACTCTTCAATGTTGTACTCTTACCTGCACCGTTATGTCCGATAAAGCCGAATATCTCTCCCGGATGAATTTGAAGGGATAAATCATCTACTGCTTTCTTCTCTCCGTAAGTTTTTGTCAGATGTTCAATCTTAAGCATGTTTATTCCTCTTTTCTGCCGTATATACCGGTTTCGTTCTTTTTATACAGTTTCCACCAGATGGAAGGTCAAGATACTTTTGTATATTTTTTCGAATTATCCAGGAATTTGTATAATAGCTGTCACTTGTCTACTATTCTAGAAACCATCAGAACACAAATCAAGTCTTTATATCGGATACAGAAAAGGAGCTGAGCAGCTCCTTTTCATTCTTTCTGTCATTTTGATTATTGTGTAATCATTCGCCTAGTCCGAACATACTGCGGATCAGGTTATTCAGGTCCAGAACCAGCGATTGTTTACCAATGCTGAAGGTTACCTTCTTCGTTCCTCCGTAATCTCCGATACCACGCAGTACCATCGTTGCCTTACCGGCTTTGATATTGTTGGTAATAGACTTGATCTCAAAATCTACTCCGTAGACCAGTGTCTTCTTACTGAGTGTTACTTTCAGATTCTCTGCAGCCGGGATGATCTGACCTCCGGTATATTCGAAGAACTTGTTCTTACCGTTCTGGTAATTGACCGTTACCTTGGCAGAAGAGAGATTTGTGGCCTTCTTGATGACCTTGTACTCTGTTCTGAGCGTTCCGTAGTAGGAACCTTTACCGGTAGCTTCTACAGCGATTACCGTACCAGGTTCCGGAACATCCGTTGCCCGGATCGGTGTACCATAAGCCCTGTTATATGTTGTTGATCCGTTGACTTTGGCATCCTGAGCATAATAATACGTCAGTGTATAGTCTTTGTTCAGGGTCAGTTTCTTTCCTTCATAGTCATAGATCGTCGGCTTGATATAGTTCTTTGAACCCTTGTTGGATGTGGCATATACCTTATCCGCGGCGTTGATTCTCATGTAGGAAATATCTTCTGTCTGGATCAGGAAGTGATTGTTCGCATTCGTTCCCTTGTAGTTTCCCTTGAAGATAACAGATACAGACGGCGGGTTCTTGGTTGCGTAAGTATCATCCGTGTAGATCTTCTTGTTGTTGAAGAACTTCAGGGAGTAATCTTTACCCGGTTCCATATACCTTCCGTAATAGCCTTCTTCAAATTCAAAGCCATTCGGATCATCCGGTCCTGTAATCAGGAATACGAATACTTCAGGACGTGCACCGGACTTGCTGAAGTTCATATCAAAGAGATAGATGAACACATCTTCTTTCTTTAATAATCTCGGTTTGATCGTAAACTTCTTTGTGATCGTTCCGGAGTAGTTACCTTTGCCGGTAATCTTAATCGTTCCCTTACCCTTGTTCTTACCACTGACCTGAACGATATAATCGCCTGTTCCCTCTGACGTATCCGGATCTTCAGGGTTTAACGGCTGCCATTCCGTGAGTTTCTTATCACCGTCAAACAATGTCACTTCTGTAAGATCAGGTCTTGTCGGATCAGCCTTAAAGAGATCTTCCAATGTAATTGGGTTGCCTGTAAAGGTTACACTTGTACCAAGACATTTGATCTTCGTTTTGGCAATGGATTTACCGGTGATTTTGAAGGTACCGGTCTTTTCACCAATGTACCGGCTTCCTTCCGCTGCTTTAATCGTTATTTCATAAGTTCCGATTTCTTTCGGGTTTAGCCAGGAGGCCGTGTCAATCACATAATCGACTCCCTTTTCCAGAAGTGTCTTGCCGGACTTGACAGTGATATTCAGTGTTTCAGGATTTACTTCCTCACCTGTCCATTCCACATTGGCGACCTTGATCGTTGCCTTGCCCAGAAGTAACGCGTCAGATACAACGTGGATCGGTACAGCAAGTCTGTTTTCACCAGAAGTATAGTTCTTTATACCTGAGATGATTGCCCAGTACTCACCGGCTTCTGTAATACCGCCTTCAATGATGTCTGTGCCTTCCGCATTTCTGCTGTACGCAATCACATAGTCGGTCTTGTTTTTGAGCTTCTTTCTGTTCCAGAGAATAACCGGTACAGGTTTTACAGCCTTTGTGCCGATGGAAACATACAGATCACTCTTATACGAGAATCCGTATTCTTCACTGATCACAGCCGGTTCAATCTTGAATGGAGCGTAGGTATTTCCCTTATAGTTGCCTTTTCCTGTGATCTTCACATAAGGAACTTTTGTGTTCTTCGCAGGCACATAGGAACCATCTTCTTTATAAGTAACAGTACATCCCTTAGTCCCTTCCGGACATACGTTCACATTATTCTTATAACTGATCTTATAATCCTTGTTGGGTTCCAGTCTGTAATGGCGATAATATACACGGATGTCCGGGAATGTGATCTTACCTCCGGTATAGGTAACGCTCTCATCAATTCCGGCTGCCCACAGTTCGGAAGGAATGTGATATACACCCTCTTCTTCATCCCAGAGTTTTTCAAGGTCTTCCTCAGCAATATCCCAGGTAGGCTCACTGGATTCTTCAATTCTGAATTCCGCAATCTCACTGTCAATCAGCTGAGGAGGTTTGACTGCAAGTACCTTAAGAGTTACATTTCCTCCCGGATAAGGAATCATTTCCGTATACTTTGTGCTGTTTGTGGTAGGATCCGTGCCGTCTAAGGTGTAATAGAGCACCGCATCCTTGGTGTCGGAATGAAGCTTGATCTTATCCCCTTTAAGCATTGGATTGACATACTCATCTTCATCATACTCAAATAACGGGAATTCAAACTCGGATTCATATAATTCATACGCTGATGCTTTCTTTACCTGATCTTTATCTTTGATGGTTACAGGTAATTCTGCTTTCAGGTTGGGATTATCCTGCGATGTCACGGTAATCGTCACCGGGGTATCTCCGGTCTTCTGTAATGCCGTGATTCTGCCTGTGTTATCAATCGTGGCTTTGGATGTATCCGAAGAGGTAAATTTAACTGCTGTCTCCGTTGTGCCTGCCGGTGTAAATACCGGCACAAGTATATCGGACATTCCTTCGGTCATGGTTAATTCTGTAAACTCAAAGGCAATGCTTGTCGCATGGACCTTTACCGTGATCTTGGATGTAGCTTTAAATCCACCATCATTGGTAGTAACAGTAATTGTACATGTACCACCCTTTTTCGCTGTAACAACACCCTTGGAGCTGACTGTCGCAACCTTGGTATTGGAACTCTTCCAGGTAACGCTCTTATCCGTCGCATTATCCGGAAGGACTGTCTCTGTCAGAGTTACTTTGTCTTCTCCGGGATTTCTTCCGAGATGGAGTTCTGCGGTTGTCGGTGCCACTTTCACTCCGGTGACCGGCTGGATGACTTTCAGCTGTATCTTAATATCACTATAAGTTTTACCGTTCAGCTTCGGTGTAGCGTGAATATAAACCGTCTCATTATTATTCGGATTGTCTTTTGCCTGTATCTTTTTTACACCGTTTTCAGTAATGATCTTCGCATAGTTACCAGCATTTCCGGCTAAACTCCAGCTAACCGAATATCCGGTAAACGAGATGTTTGTGGCCTTTCCGGCAAGCGGAACATTGATCTTTCCGGTAATGGACGGGAGACTGGCTTTCTTGTTTACATTGACCTTAACCAGAGTTTTACTCGGGGTAAAGGTAGGAGAAGAATACCATCTGGAACCGATCTTTACATTTACACTTTCATCCCAGTCAACGGCTGCTGTCTGGCTTGTGTTGGCTGCCGGCCAGTCGCTGAATAACAGTACCCAGTAATCAATGCCGTTAAGTGCCGCATGACCTACGCCAAAGCACTTTGTGCTCTTACGGAGAGATCTTGTACGGTTGGTTGCATCTGCCAGGATATGCTGAAGAGCCTGCGCTCCGTTCGCAATTCCTCCGTTACCGGAAGAAAGAATGACTTCGTTCAGATTCGAAGAACTCATTTGTCCGTAGACAGATTTATCAAAGATCGTATGCCAGGAACTGCCGTCCGGTCTTTCGTTAGAGAAGTTTACAGCGAGTTCTGCAGCTCTCTGCATCGCATAACGTTCAACCGTGTAATCATAATTGATCGTATTGATCTGCGCGGTATTCCAGCGATAGTAATTCAGCTGCTGCGCAAGATCTCTGGCACTGCTCTGTCTGTAGGATACAGCGTATGAAGCGTTAATGATCGTTTCAGCTTTGGCGTCTCCTAACAAACGGATTGCTTCATATTCCGGGTCTTCGTCCGCAAGGACAACGACACCGACAGATTTGGAAGCACCGTCGATTTCCGCTGTCGCAAGCATTACACCGCTTTCTACGCCTTCAACAGTGATTTCTCCGTCTGTATCTGTATTCACGGAAGCGACATCCGAGCTGAATGTCCAGACGATATCTTCGTATTCTCCTTCAAGGAGTTCATAGGGAATCGTAATTGTTTCACCGATTGCGACTTCATAACTGGTATCTTCAAAAGTAATCTGTGCTTCTTCCGAAGAGATTACCTTTACCATGGCATCCGCAGATACGCTACTGTCCGGTACAGCTGCCTTGACATACGCTATACCTTCCTGCAAAGCAGTAACGGTACCGTGATCATCTACAGAAATCACTTCCGGATTATCCGTACTCCAGACAACCGTTACTTCTTCTTCCGTACCGCTGACAACTACTTCAAAGGTAAAACTTTCACCGGTATGAAGTTCAACGTCTGTTTCGGATAATGTCAAGAATACCTGTACGGTATTCTGTTCCGGGGTTACTTCCGGGTCTTCCGGTTCATCTTCGTTTTCTTCCGGTTCATTTTCTGTTTCTTCCGGTTCTTCCTCAGTATCTTCAACGATCTCTTCTTCCTCTTCATCAGAGTTCTCTTCTGTGACCGTCTCTTCCTCTGTATCCGTTTCTTCTTCCAACGTCAGAACTTCCTCCGGTTCGGAATACTCTTCCACTTCTTCCGTAATCTCTGGTGCTGATTCTTCCGGGGCATCAACATCTTCCGCATATACGGTAATACCCTGGGGAACTGCCAGCATCAAAGCCAGGAACAGAGAAAATACATTGCTGATTCTTCTGCCTTTTTTCAACATAAAGCCTCCCAAATGATAAATCCATGATTATACATCACGGTAAATATGACTTTATTATTGTACCACTATCCTACACATAGAAAAATCTTCATTTTTCAATGAAGATCAATCTTTCTTTTTTCTTGTTTTATACATCCCCAGAGTAAACAGGATAATGGATGTATTGTACAGGATAATTGCCAGCCATTGCGGCAGTTCGTGGATGAGACGGCTATACACAATCGTCCCGGCCGCAATCATAAATGCTATCTTTATCAAGTTATTCATCGAAAATCTCCTCTTGTTTTCCGCAGTAGTCTCAGTTTGAATTCCCTTATTCTTGACGCATACCTGCTGGTGAAGATTACCCCCAGGATGATCATACCAAAAGCTATACCAAGACCAAAGCTTCCGATAGACTCGTATGGTGCTGTTTCATCCAGTCCCAGGAAAGTAATGACCAGGAATACCACGAATCCCACCAACCCGGCGATATACATCCAGTGCATTCTCTTCAGTAATCTTGTCTTTTCTTCGCTGCTGTAGTCCGCAACCTGCAGTACTGTTTCTTTTAATTCTTCATTCATATGCTCACTTTTCCTTTCTCCGTTCAGGATCTCACGGAGCTCAACGTCATAGTAATCTGACAGTTCAATCAGGATATCCAGATCCGGCATATTACTTCCTGTTTCCCAGCGTGATACCGTTCTGCGTGCTACCCCCACCTTCTCTGCGAGTTCTTCCTGGGTGATTCCTTTTTCTCTGCGCAGATCCTGCAGGAATCTTCCGATTTTCATCAGATCCATATTCCGATGACCTCCTTTCTGGTTACAGCGTACGTCTGTCTGCACGGATAAAACAGGACATAAAGTGAGCAAATCTCCTGTTTTATGAAATGAGACAAGAAGTGTCTCAGGGTTTTCGGCAGATTACGGAAAAGAGTATTCCTGTACATGGCTTTCTGTACAAGAATACTCTTGTCAGTTATTCTGCGCTGAATTCAAAGTTGATGAGTGCTCCTCCGTTCTGTTCGGTGAAATCCACTCCCACAAGCAACCCGGTATCTTCATTGTAGATCGCAATCTGCTTGTTTGTTCCGACATTGGCCGGATTCGTCCTGCCAAATCCCGCATCCTCCAGGACTGCTTCATACGCGCTCAGGAAATCTTCGGCTTCCTGAACCGTGTCATTCGCCTGGCTCAGTGTGAGATATGTCTTGAAATCTCTGCCGTACTGGACTTTCTCAAACTTCTTCAGATCACGGCAGGATGTATAGTCTTTCAGATCAATCGCCGGGAATCCTGCATCCCGGATCATCTTTTCAGCTTCATCCGCAGTTATATACTTCTCGGACTTGAACAGGAGTGTTACAACGCCGTCTTCAATATGATAGCGGAAACTTCTGAATTCATTTTCAGATTCATAGCGGTCGATCTCCTCTTCTGTTTCATCGGTATATACCAGGTGGTAACCGTCTTTCACTAACGCATCTCCATACGCATTCAGATACTCCAGAAGATCATCATAATTCTCGTAATCCACATCCACATACAACAAGAGATCATAGTTGAAGAAGTATAACCAGGATTCCGTTAACTGATTTGCGCTGTCCCTTGCGTACAGAGACTTGATATTATCTGATGCGGGAAGCGGCAGATAACCATGAGCCTGAATCACTTTATTGATTTCCTCCTGATTCTCATAGACAGGAAAATCGTAGTATTTGTTCGCAACCATGTTTACCCCGTGGTCATACTCAAGATTCACGGATGTATAGCAGTTATACTCATCTCTTAATAATCTGCGGTAATATGTCTTCTCCACACCGTCAGGGTCTTTTTCCTTAACTTCTGTAAAGTTGTTTTTCAGCAGTTCCGCAATGTAATCCTGCATGTCTTTCTCTGCAGCACGGGAATCACGGATACTGACTTCATCATCAAATACGAAATTCTCTTCATCGATTTTAAACGCGTAGCTGGCGAATGACGGGAACGGTACGGCATCCTCACCGTATCCTGGCAGGAATACAGAGTTCAGGATAAAGATATCTCCCTCTGTCCATCCGGTTCTTCCTTCCGGATATACGGGATTACTCATCCATTTGTCCGCAAGAGGATTACTTTCCGCATCACCGAATGTCACTGTAACATCAATATCATCCGGGAAAATACGGGCAACCATATCGTCATCTACTTCTGCCTGTAAGTGAACCAGAGTGGGATCTTCCGCATCCAGTGTCATGTATACTTCATGCATAAGCCGGAGAACGTTATCTCCATATCCTGCAAAGGACATCACAGTTTGTTTAACGACATCTTCGTAAGACACAAACTTCAGGGGTTCTTCCTGATCATTATAGAAAAGATTCCAGATATTCCCATCCGATACATTTTCATCCATCCAGTAATTCAGCAGACGGTTCTCAGCCGCGTCAACCGCATGACCTTCATCAATAAAACTGATGTTTTCCAGCCCGTCTTCGGTAATAAATGCCTGGAATGCTTCATTATCCACGCTCATTACCGTGAAATCGTTATACATGTCTTCTGTATACTCGAAGTTGACCTGATCCTTGGAATATACCGATATCTTCAGGTGATCCTTCGCATCCACGGTATAGTTGCCGGCATCTACCTTTGCCAGGAAATTCTCCATCGCCTTTTCCGACGATACTTCTTCTGTCGTATTATTTGTGCTTTCCGGTGTTGGTGTAGCCGGTGCTCCTGCTGCGCATGATGTCAAAGAAAAGCACAGGATGACAGAAAGCACAAGCTGCGTAATTCGATTCATATTATCTATCCTCCCATAACGCAAATCTGATTTTGTGTTGTGTTCCGGCTGATGAAGAATACTATCTATTTCATATTCATTCAAGCATTATCTTACCATTATCAGTGCTCTAATCCTATACTTCATAAAGTTGTTTCTCTTAAGCTTATAAAAAAACAGGACATGAATCATCCTGTTCAATATACACTCGGAAGATGATGCCGGGCAATCCGGAGTATCACAGTTTTTCTGTAATCATCTCCATAAGTTCCCGCATCCTGTTTTCAAAATACTCTGCCGGAACGAGGGCTATACCGGTCTCATCACTGACGATGATCAGACGGTCACCACCCTTAAGGCAAAACTTATCCCTGGCTGCTTTGGGAATAACGATCTGACCTCGTTCACCGATGGTAACAGAACCCCATATATTCTTCCCCTGTGGCGCCGGAGGGATGATCCCCACACCATCTGTCGTTTCTGTTTTCAGCAATCCGTCTACGGTAACCCCATATACCTGTGCCAGCCGGGCTGCTTTATCTATATCAGGAACGGTTGCGCCACTCTCCCACTTTGCGTAAGCCTGACGGGAGATATCGATCTTCTCCGCAATCTGTTCCTGAGAATACCCGTTCAGTTTCCTGAGCATGACCAGATTATCCTTAAGCATATGATCCTCCTACAGATCAATCTTATCAAAGTCTGTACAGGCTTTTCTATAGGATAACCAGGTCAAAGCGGCATAGATCAATATCCCGCAGAGGAATAATGAGATCTGCAAAACGATGTGGTCGAAACCAAACGCGTTAAGCGCACTCAGTCCCGGAATGTGATGCAGTGTCTCCGCAAGACCAATTGTTAAGAACGCTGCGAATATATAAATCAGAAAAGGTTTCCCAATACTGTAGGCTGTCTTAAAAAAGCCGCCCAGAAAGATTACATTGAACAATCCGAAGATCAGAAGTACCATTCCCAGAAAGAATGGATTCGCGTTCATCAGCACATTCTGCCGGTAAACAGGAGAGTCTGCCAGAATGGTCATACGCAGGATCGTCATCATTGCCATAACTGTGAATCCGCATAATTCAATCAATATAACAAACTGATACTTCCCCTTTACCACATCCCGTTTGGCTACAGGAAGCAATGTGGAATACAAGATATCGTTGGCTTCCCGGGCATTTTGGAAACTCTGATAGATACCCAGAGTGATAAAGAATACCCCGCAGAGGATCGGATAACCAGGCAATAATGCCATGAGTCCAAAGCCGATGAACAAGTAAGTTAACAGCATAGCACTGAGACGCATCTCCTTCTTCAACAGTGCATTCATTTTCTTTCCTCCCTCTCTTGTCTCAAGAATATTTCTTCCAGAGTATCACCAGGCTGACCATAATTCTCCATAAACTCATCCTTGGAACAAGCGGCACGTATTTCACCATGACTGATGTAGATGATGTTGTCTGCGCATCGTTCAAGGTCAGAGGTGATATGTGTTGAAAACAGAATGGTTACTCCGTGTTCTTTCAAGGTTGTAAAGAGTTCCAAAAGTTCATCTCTGGAGAACGGATCAAGACCGCTGGTAGGTTCGTCAAGGATAAGAACTTCCGCACCGTGTGAGAGTGCCAGAAGCAGGTTGAATTTCACCTTCATTCCTTCCGAGAGTTCGATCGGTTTCTTACTCTCATCAAGATTGAACAGAGTCATATACCGGCGGTAAGCTTCTTCATCCCAGTGCGTATAGAACGTCTTTGTTACATCAACGATCTCATGAATTGTTTTTCTCGGATACCAGCTGATTGTGCCGGTTGAGTATCCGATTCTCTGTTTGATTTCTGTTTCATGTCCAATCAGAGGCATGCCGAAATACGCAATCTCTCCGCTGTCTGTGTGAACCAGATTCAACATGGATTTGATCGTGGTGGTCTTCCCTGCTCCGTTGCGGCCGATAAATCCCGTGATCTTTCCTCCCTCAAGGGAGAAAGATACACGATTCAGGAAAAATGCCGGATATGTTTTACAGATATTGGTGACTTCTACAACGTTCATAACAAGCTCCCGTAAATATGATTTATATGATTATTGTAGTAATCGGTTGCGCCGTATGCCACCAACTGAAATTAACATATTCCCGCAAATCCTGTTACGTTTATTTACCTGCACAAGACCACCTGTTTCATCATTCCATCCTATACTCCGGAAAATGCATTCAGAGATGTAGATCACAAAAACATACTGATAGGGGCACAGAATATGTGTTATGCTGATGGGGGATAGTTTTCCGATGAGATTTCTCCCCTGATGCTTAAGGAACCAGGAATTGGCGGGTGCACAGATTCCTATTCTTCACGACGATAAGCGTGAATCCCGGTAATGCGGCAAATTGTTCGTTCAGAAAAACGTTGGCGTTCTCTCTATCGCATAGCTTCCGGGGATACCGCCAGTCATAACGCACTGATCCGCCAGGCTATAGAACTTACCATTCCTGAGGAATCGGGATTAATCATCATATATTCTAATCTGCATATATAGAAAACATATTGGAGGTGCGAATGGACAATACAGTATTGCGTAATCATGCATTAAAAATCAGACAGAAAATTGTAAAAATGGTCTTTAATGCACAATCCGGTCATCCGGGAGGATCTTTAGGTGCTGCAGATATCCTGACCGTTTTATACTTTGATGAAATGGATATCAACGAAGAAAACCTGAAAACCACAAAGCGTGACCGCTTCGTCCTGTCAAAAGGTCATACATCCCCGGCTTTATATGCCGTATTGGATGAAAAGGGTCTCTTAAATGAAGACCTGTCAACTTTCAGACAGTTGAATTCCAACTTACAGGGTCATCCGAACATGAATGAAGTACCTGGTGTTGACATGTCTACAGGTTCTTTAGGTCAGGGTGTATCTGCGGCAGTAGGAATGGCTATTGCCAACAAGCTGGATGAGTTGCCTTATCGTGTCTATGCGTTAGTCGGTGACGGTGAAAGTGAAGAAGGTATTGTGTGGGAAGCCATGATGGCTGCTGCACATTACAACCTGGATAACTTCTGTGTGATCTTTGACCAGAATGGTCTGCAGATCGATGGTAATGTCCAGGATGTTATCGGTCCCCTGCCGTTAAAGGAAAAAGCCGAAGCGTTTGGTCTCCATACCGTTGAATGTGATGGTAATGATTATGATTCTCTGAAAGCCGCTTTCAAGGAAGCCAGAGAGACAACGGGACAGCCTACCGCAATCATTGCCCATACAGTTAAGGGTAAAGGTGTATCCTTTATGGAAAACAACTATGCATGGCATGGATCTGCTCCGAATGCAGAGCAGTTTGAACAGGCTATGAAAGATCTGAAGGAGGAAGGTTAAATGGCACAGGAAACGAGAAATGCTTACGGTCAGGAATTAGCTAAATTGATCTGTGCGCGTAAAGATATCGTTGTTCTTGACGCCGACCTGACAAAGTCCACGAAAACTGCTGAAGCGAAAAAAGCATGCCCGGAACGTCATTTCAACGCCGGTATCGCAGAAGCAAATATGATGGGTATGGCTGCCGGTCTCGCTGCATCCGGAAAAACAGTCTTCGCAAGCAGTTTCGCTGTATTCGCAGCCGGAAGAGCCTTTGAAATCATCCGTAACTCTATCTGCTATCCGAATCTCAACGTCAAGGTCTGTGCTACTCATGCCGGACTCTCCGTTGGTGAAGATGGCGCTTCCCACCAGTCTATCGAAGATGTTTCAATTATGCGTTCTCTGCCGAATATGTCTGTATTTGTTCCTTGTGATCAGTATGAGACAAAGGCTGTGATCGATTATATCGCAGATATCAAGGGACCCTGCTATGTCAGACTTGGAAGAGGAAAAGTAGAAGACGTCTTTGATGAAAATACAGTATTTGATTTCACAAAAGTCAGAGTACTGAAAAAAGGTACAGATGTTGTATTGTTTGCGATGGGTCTGATGGTTCAGGAAGCTCTCAAGGCAGCGGAAGAGCTGGAAAAAGATAGTATTTCCTGCAGTGTGATCAATGTGTCCTGCGTCAAGCCTTTGGATAAGGAAGGCGTTCTGGAAGCACTCAGAAATCATAAGAAAGCCTTCTGTCTGGAAGAACACAATGTGATCGGCGGACTGTTCTCTGCAGTTGCAGAAACAGCTGTACAGGAGCCTGGTACTCCGGTCTTCCCGATTGGTGTTGAAGATACCTTCGGTGAAAGCGGCAAGGCAAAAGATGTCCTGAAGAAATACGGTATCTGTGCTGAACACATCGTCGAAGTAGTTAAGAGTAAATAGTTATACCTGTTCTTTACAGAGGGGTGATCCCCTCTGTTTTAGTTTACACAAAGAATATAATTAAAGACCGGTCTCATCAACTGTTATCGTTACCGGTCTTTTTCGCTGTCCTATAATATACAATACTGGACTTTATCACACAATCCAATTTGTTCAGTGAAACGTGTAACTCCGCCTGAAGATTTTCAGAAACAGTAATATCCAATCAGACCAAAAGTTAAGAATAATCAGTATCGAAGCTGTTTAACGACCAGAGATTGATTGTAATGACTGGCGTGTGGTCTTCCGGCTGTACTGCCCGGCACTTCCGGTTCATCCTTTCATCCGTTTCGATGATAAGACTCTATTTTTGGCCATAGTACGCCCCGGGCCCGTGTTTACGAAGATAATGCTTATCCAGAAGTTCCTGCTGCATCGGAGGTACATCCGGGTTGATCATTGTGGACAGGAACGCCATCTTCGCGACTTCTTCCATGACAACTGCGTTATGCACTGCGTTCTCCGCATCAGTTCCCCAGGAGAACGGGCCATGAGAATGAACCAGGACACCAGGAATCTGATCAGGATCAATTCCTCTTCTCTTGAATTCTTCAACGATGACATTACCGGTTTCCAGTTCATATTCGCCGGCAATCTCTTCCGGAGTCATCTTACGTGTGCAGGGAATTGCGCCGTAGAAGTAATCCCCATGTGTGGTTCCTAGCGCAGGAATATCCTTGCCTGCCTGTGCCCAGCCTACCGCAAAGGTACTGTGGGTATGTACAACACCGCCGATATTCGGGAAATTAAGATAGAATACACGGTGTGTCTCTGTATCACTGCTGGGTTTGTAATGGCCTTCAACAACCTTACCTTCAAGGTCTACAACAACCATGTCTTCCGGTTTTAATTCATCATATTCAACACCGGAAGGTTTAATGACAAACAGTCCGCTCTCACGGTCAATCGCACTGACATTACCCCAGGTAAAAGTTACCATGTGGTACTTCGGAAGCAACAGATTTGCACGACATACTTCTTCTTTTAATTTTTCCAGCATATTTCTTCTCCTTATTCAGTTACTTCATAGAAAGCGGCTTCATTGCGGGTATGATTCGCAGCCAGGATATATTCCTTGCCATGATGATGAACAACATCAAGGTTTGCAGGACCGCCGCCTTGATCAACAGTATGAACTTTATAGGAACCATCTTCCCAGGTCAGCACGAAGCTTTCACAGTCAATTCTGCGGATCCCGGCTACGAAACAAGGCTTGCCGCAAAGCGTTGTACCAACCAGGACATGCGCGAAGTAAATCGCATTCGGATAAGTATAGTCTACTTCATATTTATTGTCTTTCAACTTGTATATGTTAATCATATTGACGTGGAATGGTTTAAGGGTCATGATTTCTTCTTCACCGTCACTGACTAACATAGCAGAGCATACTTACGATCAAGGTCTGCAGGGCGATATCAGAACACATAAATCGTAAAACTGATTTCATCAGTTTAATATATACGTTGATAATGAGGATCAATCAATAATTCAGCATTTGTGCGCAATACAGTTTATCAAAGTAAATAAAAACTGCTGTGTTATTCAGCAGTCTGTTCATCCCGGTCATCCACTTCTTCGACAAGATCTTCTTCATAGCACATGGATGTGCTGGTACCTCCATCCAGACGTATGGCGTTGTATACATCCAGTTCTGTCAGGAAGTCCTGTACCTTCTCATCCCTCATCCCGTTCCAGAAACTGATCAGATAATATGTACCGTCTTCCTTCTGTGCCAGACAGCTGAACGCGTAATCATTACTGTGGTAGGCATACCACCCGTATCCGCCGGTAAGATCCTTCTTTTCACCATCTACGATATACGTATAGGAACCGGATACCGCGCATTCGGACTCCACTTTTTCCCCGATCCATCCGGTACCGTTCACGACATCTTCCCCGCTGTATACCAGTTTCATCAAACCTGTCCTGTCCCAGTAAGCGGTAGAATACCCGCTTCCGTAATCAGGTATATTCGGTTCGCCGCGGAAATGGGTCCACTTGCCTGCCAGACGCACACCGCCTACCGGCTGTCCGGCATTGGGCTGCGTATGCCAGGAATAGTAGTTCGCGTTGATTCCTCCCGCACGGATATATCCCTCGCTGATCAATCCCCAGTCATAGATGTCACTGAGCCATTCCGCATAGCCCATATAATCTGCTTTGATGAACGTTGTCTCTGACGGCATGACTTCCAGCATGTCATAGTTGACCCCGTTGTAATTCCCTATATGATGAATGATTGAAGATTCCGTATCCTTCAGTGTATAGATATTCACTGCTGAACCGACGGTATTATTAAAGCCGAGAATAAACGTATTGGAGTAACCTTGTCCCCAGGCCTTCTTCACGAGTTCTGCTTTCACATCCAGTGTATGAGACATCATCGTAAACAGTCCCACACACAGAATCATCATGATTTTCATCAATCTCTTCATATGGTTTCTATGGTAAACGATTTCCTGCGGAAAAGATAGTCTCAAAACTATGCCTGTACTGATGTAAAATGTATACCATGAAAAAGATGGTTTTACTGATCCTGGCCGCTTTGGTACTAACCGGCTGTACAGTGAAGGAAAAAGATACAGAGATTACTGTTTTTAACAATCCCGTATCTGCTGTCTATACCGGTAAAGTTAAGCGTAAAGTACCGGATGGTGAAGGAACGGCAATCATGGATACCGATGTCAGTGTGGAAGGTCTGTTTGAAAACGGTACCTTGGTTTCCGGTGAAGCATCCAATGTTCCTTATAGCATTACATATAATACACAGATGATCAGCGGCACCTATACCGGAGAAGTCGCAGATCAGCTTCCTTCCGGCAGCGGAGATTTCACATCGGATATGTTCTCTTACAGCGGCACATGGATCGACGGTGAGCCGGACGGGAAAGGCACTGTATCTGCAGAGAATTTCCGTATTGATACTCTTTCTGATGCTCTGGAGGGCAGTTACAGCGGGGAGGTCAACCAGGGTCTGGCGGAAGGATACGGTACGTTTACCTATACGGACGGAAGCCATGAAATTGAGATATCAGGTAATTTCACGGGCAACAAGTTTGACGGATTGATGGTCAAAACCATTCGTTATCCGGAAACGGTAAAGTCTTTTCCTGTGTATTACCAGAAGGGCTGGCCTCTACATACCGCTGTGGCTATGATAGCCTATCTTGAAGGTATGCGTAACGAGTCCTACTGTCTCAGTGAAGCGCAGTCTTCCTTCATTTCTGAACACTCCGCACTGTTTGAAGGAACCCGCAAAGATATACCCGGGGAATACGATTCCGCGTTTGATTATGAGTCATTCAGTGAAGAAGATGAACCATCACTGGTTTTGATCCGCAATGCTGTGATCCGTTCT
>JAFRMA010000070.1 GCA_017430925.1 Solobacterium sp.
GGAAGGATTATTCCCTCCGGTTTAATTCAATTATTTCGAAATCAGTTTCAGCTGTTCCAGGAGACCAAGATAGTTCAGGACATCGTCTTTTGTATCTCTCATGGCTTCCAGGGATACCAGACGTACGATTTCACCAACGGTACGCTTGCCGTCAATATAGTTCTGGATACTGTCTCCCAGACCCATCATACGCCAGGGGTTATTCCCGATCTTCTTGTTAAAGTCGTCCAGGACTTCTTTATAACCAAGAGCTTCATAATCACTGAGCTGCTGGATCGGACCGACGAAGTTACGTTGATAAACATCGGTCAGTGTATTGTCACAAGGATATTCATCCTTGAGATCAAACTGTGTGAACCAGCTGTCAAACATTGCGCAGACATGGGCTTTTTCTTTCTCTGTGTCATAGTCCGGAACGAGTTTCTTTACACTCTCCGTGCAGTCCACAAAGTAGTCTCTGAGTCTGTACATGATGGATCCGAACATGACCTTATCGATCTTACCTGCCAGGTATTCATTGAGGAAACGGGTCTTATCCTGGAGAATCGTCTCATCCTGGAAGGAGAAGATCTGAGGCAGATCTTCAGCTGTGAGATTCGCGAGAGTATAAGCGAAGTTTACTGCGGTCAGGCAGGAGAACTTCAATACCGCGGGATCAATCACGTCGAGTGTATCCGTTGCGGTGTGGTAGTTCAGATCCGGCCATTGTCCAAGCATACAACACGGGATATTGATCGTGGTATCACAGTATACGGTATGATCACTGCCTCCGGAATGAGGTTCAACACGGTGGTTGGTTAACGCTACAGATCCGCCGAAGAGGGAAGAAGCTTCCTTGGCAGCCTGGCTCATGGCATACATACAGATCTCGTTGTTCATGGCAGGTGCCGCATACGGTGTCTTGGTCAGGGTGATTGGCCCGTAGAAACGTGTTTGTTTACCGCCGACCATATCCAGGTTCATGGCGCCTAAACCATTCGCGTAATCGTTATGATCACTGAGATAGGCGAAGGTACCGGTAAATTCCGGAATCAGAGTGAGCTTGATGGTGTGCTGAGGCTGCTCGATCTTACCTTCTTCAATCAGCCTGTGGATCACATTCATGGCTTCGAGTGTAGCAGATACACCGGACGCGTTATCGTTGCAGGAACTGCGCGGATGGCACAGATGCGCGGAGAGATAGACAACCTTGTCATCTTTACCGGGGATGGTCACTTCCACGTCTTCGATATGACCATTGTATAAAGCGGAATCAATATAAGCTCTTACCTGCAGATATTCTCCCTTTGCCTGTTTCTCCTGACAAAGTTTGGCGAGAGCGTCTCCGGCAGCCGGGGAGAGCACAAAACCTCGTTTCTCCGGTTCTCCCGGCACGTGGGTAGGCCAGTAAGAAGTATACGTCAGGGAATGATAGAGATCGGAACGTTTGCGGTTTGCGGTCTCCATGATAAAGTCGGCAACGACACCAAGCGCGCCTTTCTCATAAACCCAGGTATTACCGCGGGCATTTCCGCGCAGGAATACGAACTTGCCGGTCAGGTCTAAATCTTCATAAGCTTCGGGCTTGTCTCCCTTATCCAGCAAGACGAGATCTACTGGTTTATCACGCAGGTCGATCGGATAACTCTTCTGGATCACTGAAATCGGTTCTGCGGAATAGTCTGCCAGACGCATCTCCGGTTCCACAAGATCCAGCCAGGCTTCCTTGATAGACCATTCCTTGAACATCTTGCTTTGCAGATACCAGACATCCGGATCAGCTTCATATGATAAGATCTTCGCGTCCAGACCGTATTTCTGACAGATTTTCAGGACATGTCCGGCAGCTTCCCGGAACATCGGGGATGCCTGGATACGATGAAAATTGGATACCTCTTTGACTACATTCAGCAGTCTTTTTTCGGATACCGCATTTTTAAAAATGATAGAATTCTGCATAAATCATACTCCTTAAGAATACGCATATTATACTGCAAGATAACCCGTGTATTCAAAGATAATTGGGGATTCCGGAAGAGATCACCGGTTTCATATAACTTAGTTTCTGTGTCATTTATGAGTGATAAATGATTATACGTTGTACAAAGCAACTTATTTCTTCTATAATGTTGCATAGTGAAACAGTAATGAAAGGAGTACGGTATGTCTGAAACACAAGCTCTGGCAAGAGAAAAAAGAAGACAGATGATGCTTGAAGAACCGATGATCCGTGTCATACCCAAGGTAGCGATACCGATGATCATTTCTTCTGTGATAGATTCCCTCTACAATCTGGCAGATACATTCTTTGTCAGTCAGATCGGGACAAGCGCTACTGCGGCTGTTGCGGTCAATGACTCACTGATGATGTTCCTGCGTGCGATATCCATGGGTTTTGCGTTAGGTGCCGCAAGTTATATCTCACGTCTGATGGGTGCGAAAGAGGATGAAAAGGCTTCTCGTGTAGGTACTTCCACGCTTTTTATCGGTGTGGCATTCTCCCTGATCTTCGGTCTGGTTTGTCTGACCATGCGCTCCGGAATCGTGGATATTCTGGGTGTTACTCCGGATGCCAAACAGTACTCCATGGATTATTCGTTCTGGATCCTGCTGGCTGCTCCGTTCACTACGGCAGAACTGATTATGAACCAGTTACTGCGAAGCGAAGGAAGTACGACTCTGGCCATGGTAGGTACAGTATCCGGCTGTGTGTTGAACGTATTCCTGGATCCTTTGTTTATCAATGTGTTTGGCTGGGGTGTTGCCGGTGCCGCAGGTGCTACAGCGTTATCCAAGGTATTCAGTGTCATTGTCCTGGCTTATCCGTATGTGACAAGGAAGGCAATGTTGGAGATCCATATGAAGAACTTCAAACCGGACCGCGAAAGTGCCGCAGAAGTTGCCAAGATGGGTATTCCTGCATTCCTGCGTATGAGTCTGATGAGTGTCGGCGGTGTCATCACAAACAACGTCGCGAAACAGTTCGGTACGGCGGTTCTTGCGGGTATCTCCGTAGCCAATAAGTTATACCGCTTTGTCGCTTCCATCATCATGGGATTCTCTCAGGGCTTTGGTCCGGTAGCGGGTTTCTGCTGGGGTGCGCGTAAGTACAAGAGAGTCAAGGAAGCGTATATGACAACAACGATGATCGGTATTATTGCCGGTGCGATTCTCGGTACACTGATGTTCATTTCCGCGAGAAGCCTGGTTGGTGTGTTTAACTCTGAGGCGAATGAAACGATGTACCTGATTGGTTCCTTGAAGATTCGGTCGCTGTGTCTGATGCTGGTGCCGCATGAGATCGTTATGATTACCAGTAACTTATACCAGTCTCTGGGAAGACCGGTCGGAAACCTGGTATTATCCATGTCCAGACAGTTACTGTTCCTGATTCCGCTGGTATTGATCCTGCCGGTGCTCTTCCCGACGTTTGGATTACCTGGGGAGTATGGTCTGGCGGTAGCGCAGGCGGCTTCTGACGGCGCGTCCTTCCTGTTCCTGGCTTTACCTCTGGCAATACGGATCTTCCGGCAGATCGGAGATCGTCCGGATGGGGCAGAACCTCCGTTCGGCGGGGAAAAGAAAAACTAAGTATTCAGAAGCATTCAGTCTTATTGGCTGGATGTTTTTCTTACGGAAGATATTGTGCAAATGTCAGCGTTTTTCTATGATGGATGTATGAAAAAGATACTTCAGGTTCTTCTGAGTCTATGTATGCTCGGCGGATGCGCGAAGAAACAAACCACTCCCGCCCCGACAAGGAAACCGGCTTACAGTTCTCCTGCAGTCAAGAGACCTGCAAGTACGTCAGGCACAGCAGTGAAGCCAACACCGGCACCTCTGCCTGATTTTGAGGGTGAATTACCTCCGGATTTTCATGTTAAAGAAGAATATCGTGAATCTAAGGTAATTGAACTCATGACTAAATCTGGTCTGGACTGGCCGTCGGAAATAATCAGGGAATATGAATTCGGCAAGCAGCTCACAACGCGTAAGTATATCCTTAGCTGGATTCTGGAAAGTACGGATGAGCCGGTATATACATGTACGGTAACCGTAAAGACCAGGTATCAGAATAATGAATCACAGGCAGAATGTTCTCAAGGGAAAGGGTATACAGCCTATATCGAGGGAGATACCCGGTTAAAACGTGAATATAAGATGCCGGAACCCGGGGAAATGTTTTTACCCTCCAGGCAGTATTACTACTGGGAGAGTATGCTGGGAAGTTACTCTGACATGTTTAGTGAACGGACCGGAAATGACTCAATACGCTGTGAATTCTTCTGGTATCAGGATACAGAAGAAGGACCTGTACCGGTATATACTGTAATTACGGATGGGTATTATGTGACTTTCGCAGAGAAGAGTCATCCCGAGATCTGGGAAGAATATCAGGCCTCCGCAAAGAATATCCACATCATACCCTTTGACGAATACCCTCATCTTGAACATGCCCAGGATGCCTACGACGACTGGAAAGAAGCCAGTGACAGAGAGAGCAAGCAGGAAGAGTATTGTGTATACGGGGATGAAGAGGATCTCTACGAGGCATATGAAGATGTCTTTGAGAGCCTGGATGAAGCTACGGATTACTGGGAAGAGTATTGTAAGTAAAAGCTGTGTTGATACACAGCTTTATTCGAATGGATACTGATCGGTAAGAGAGATTACCTGTTCTCTCAGTTTCTTTTTTATTTCTTCATCTTCTTTGTGTTTCAGGGCTAAGGCGATCCACTGGCCGACTTTGCGGAATTCTTCTTCCTTGAAGCCTTTGGTGGTCATTGCGGCAGTTCCCAGACGTATTCCGGAAGTGGTATTGGCCGGCAGAGGATCGTTGGGGATCGCGTTTTTATTTGCGGTGATATTGATTTCATCGAGGACGGTTTCAGCATCTTTGCCGGTAATGCCCAGAGACATCGTGTCTACAAGCAACAGGTGGTTGTCTGTACCTCCGCTGACCAGACGGAAGCCTTCTTCCTGCAGGGTTTCTGCCAGTACCTGACAGTTCTTTACTACCTGATGGATATAAGTCTTGAACTCCGGCTGCAGTGCTTCATGGAAACAGACGGCTTTCGCAGCGATGATATGACACAGCGGTCCGCCCTGGATACCCGGGAATAATGCCTTGTCTATTGCCTGGGCATATTCTTCTTTACACAGTACCAGGCCGCCGCGTGGACCGCGTAATGTCTTGTGAGTCGTGGAAGTGACGAAGTCCGCGTACGGCACAGGATCCGGGTGATAGCCTGCGGCTACCAGACCCGCAATGTGCGCCATGTCTACCATGAGATATGCCCCGACTTCATCCGCAATCTTACGGAAAGCCTGGAAATCAATCGTTCTGGCATAAGCACTTGCGCCGCAGACGATCATCTTCGGCTTGACCTCCAGCGCAGCAGCCTGGATGTCGTCATAATTCAGGCGCTCAGTCACCGGATCAACTCCATAGGAATAGAACTGATATAACTTACCGGAGAAGGATACTTTAGCACCGTGGGTCAGATGTCCTCCGGCTGCCAGATTCATTCCCAGTACCGGATCTCCCGGCTGTAATACAGCAGAGTATACGGTCATATTTGCCTGTGAACCGGAATGAGGCTGTACGTTGGCGTGCTCCGCATGAAATAATTCACAGACTCTTTGTCTGGCGAGTTCTTCAATCTCATCGATGTATGTGCATCCTCCGTAATAGCGGTGTCCCGGATAACCCTCCGCATACTTATTCGTAAGAACAGAACCGGCGGCTTCCCGCACATCTTTTGAACAGAAATTCTCGGAAGCGATGAGTTCTATATTGTGTTTTTGACGTGATCGTTCCTTTTCAATCAGCTGAGCGATCTGTGTATCTTTCATTTGTATCACCCTGATTCTTTATATGCATAATTATAACAAAGACATCCTGGATTTGTTTGTGAGAGATAAAGAACTGTCACGGATAACCGATGGTTTTTCTTGCCTGGGATACAGACGGATAATAGAACTATGGTATAATACCTTTAAATTTAAGGTCGGAATCTCGGCGATCTGGCGTTTGCGCAGGAACTGATCCGGTATTGATTTAGAGAAGAAGTAAATGGATAAAAAGGACAGCACGCCGATTATCATATACTATTACTATGATTTTACTGATACCGATTACTTTTGCCGTAAGCTTGAGCAGCACTTCCGGGAAACAGGACATGAACGGGCTCTTGAGTTTATTAACTGGAACTGTTACAAGCAGCAGCCCGGCAGAGACGGGGATATTTTCATATACGGTGCTGTAGCGCTTACTTCATTGGTTGATAAAGGTTATCTTCATCCTCTGCCTGAGATTATTGATGTCTCAGACATGTTCAGGTGGACCGTTGATAAAGCCAAGGTCAGGAAAAAAACTTATGGTGTTCCTCTGATGATCTGTGCCAACACCTTGATCTGCAGGAAAAAAGATGACAAGAATATACGTAACATCTTTGATCTTCATGAGAGAACAGCCATACCCCTTAAGTCAATGCTAATGTATTACTATATACAGGCTTTCTGTAATTATCAGAATGATTACGTATATAAAGTGTTCGATCATCTTATTGAACTGATGGGAGGCAGGGAATATCTGGCTGAATCATCTCTGAAGGAATATGAAGGGATAAGACGTTTCAATTCCGGAGAATGTAAGTATTTCCTGGGCTTTACGGAGAGTCTGCGTTTTTTAGAAACAGATGAATATATCGTAAGATTTGCGAACTTTTCGGAGAATCCCGAAGACCAGATGCCCTTGTTCATGGTGGATTATGCGTCTTTAGGAAATAATGTCAGAGAAGAGAAACTTCTGGATTGCCTGGATCTGCTGGAGATCATGACTGATGAAGAGTTCATCTATGAGTTATGCATGCAGGAGGGCGATCTGCAGTATATGCTTCCATCACGCATGAGCGTTTATCAAAGACTGGCTGAATCGGATCCCTTATATGATCAGTTGTATAAACTATTGGTATCAGAGGAGAACGGAATGTTCAGATACGGGAATACTTTTTATGAAGAGTTCTATCAGAAAAGTGACGCTTTCCTGGAATCACTGATGATTTCAGATAAATAACGATTCTGGCACATAACATAGGCGGAGGAGGTAAGGACGATGGCCGAGATAGATGTATATCAGAGATATTATGAAGGATTTTGTACGGTAAACGGAAGGGACAGGCATGGTGTGGATGTGAAACTGACATCCATATCTGAACAGGGAATGATCCAGTACAGGATCAGCGTGAATTTCTTCCCTCATGATGATGAGACAGACTTTGCGGTATCCTACGATGGTTATTGTGAAACGGTGATCTTTGAAGGTAAGGGAAGAAGGTCTAAAAAGAGAGAAGAAGGAATTCTTGAAGAACTGCAGGAGAAGGCAGATACCCTGGCTGAATCCATGGCGGGAAAAATCTACTGGGATAAACCATTACGTTCGGAACGAAGAGGATAAACAAAGAGTGGAAACACTCTTTTTTTTCGCGTGTTTTTCTTTTCTTCTTACAGGAGGAAAGAAGCATGCACGGAAAAATAGCAGTTGACCGTTCCTTAAGGGAACAGATGTACAGTGATAAAAAGCAAAGTGAAATGAAAACTGTACAGGAAATATGTAAGTTAACAGGAGTTACCAGGAAGACTCTTTATTACTATGACAAGATCAATCTTTTGAAACCGGTTTGCAGGACAGGGAAACAGAGAAGTAAGAGATACAGTGATGAGGCAGTGGAGATCCTGAAACAGATCAAGAGATATCAGGAAGCCGGATTGACCTTGACAGAAATCAAGTGCCTGCGAAATACCAAGGTATCCGAAGAACGAGTTCAGATTTTGAAATCCGCATGCCGGAGACTATATTCGCAGAATCACAAAATAGAAGAAGAGATCAAACTGTTAAATTCAATCATTCTTCATGAAACTGAAGTCATGAACAAGAACAATCAGGAGGGATAAAATGAAAAAGATACTGAAGTTGGTTTTTGTTGTTTTTGTTTTCATCATGTATGGATGTGGTACAGCAGAGAAAAAGGATTCGAATGTATCAAAACCCGAGAAAACACCAAAAACCGAAACAAAAGAAACACAACAGAAAAAGGACACATTTGTGTTAAATGCTTCACCGGACAAATATACTCAATATGTGAATAAGTATATCGGCATGAATGCGGCAAATGTCGGATATACATCACTTGGAGGTGACCGCCTGGATGAGATCGGCGATGCTTATCTGAAGATCGTATTTGTTACGGAAGACGGCAGTTATGTAGGTCAGCTGGACGAAGATAATCTGAAAAACTATGTAGTGATCAGCCAGAATATCAAACCGAATACTGAAGTAAAACTGGAGTTCGAAAAATACAGCGATGGTAAAGAAAGCAGTATTGTGAGTTTCCAGACCTATGAAACAATTGATCTGGCAGTGAAGAAGATCAAGGAAGACGTATCGGTCGATTTGGTGGAAATTATGCCGTCACCGGATAAATATACTCACTACATCCGGAATTATGTCGGGAAAAATCTGGCAAGCGTAGGATACGAATCTCTTGGAGGAGATTATCTGGATGGATACGGTCAAGGGACATTGGAATTGGTCATCGTATCGGATGACGGGTCGTATATTGACTACACAGACGAAGAGATTTTGAAACAGTATGTTGTCACAGACCAAAGTATAGAACCTAACTCGGAAATGAAATATGAGTATATGAAGTATAGTGACGGGAAAGAATCTACGATTGTTGATAATCAGACGTATACTTCAATTACACTTTATGTCAGAACGGTTACCGGTGAAGCACCCATCGTTCATAAAGCGGAAGACAGCACACCGGAACCTACACCTGCACCCACTCCTGAACCAACGCCGACACCCACTCCCGAGCCTACACCAACGCCAACACCGGAACCTACCCCAACTCCCGAAGTCAAAGCTTCCGGAATACGTCCGGAATTCAAGGAAATGATGGATAGCTATGAAGCGTTTATCGATGAATACATTGAGTTTATGGAAACCTATGAGAGTTCACAGAATCAGACAGGGTTAATGCTTCAGTACATGAACTACATGGGAAAATTGCTGGAATTCCAGGAGAAAATCAATGAGGTTGATGAATCGGAACTGACGGACGAAGAAGCAATGTATTATGCTCAGGTAAGCTTACGCTGCTCAGAGAAACTGATCAAGGCATCTCAATAAAATACTTGAAGATTCCCGGGGTTATCCCGGGGTCTTCTTTTTTTATTTTGTTGACCCATAAAGAGTATCTTAATAAAATAATATCTAGTGTTTATATAACCACAGCTACGTTTAAGGCTTATCCTTAAATACGAACAGAAACTAACTATCCGGTATGTTTGAAGGAACTATTATCAGGAGTCAGGTCGTTCATGAAGGTTATTAAAAGTATCAATAACAATGTGGCTCATTGTTCCGACTCCAAAGGCAGAGAAGTGATTGTCTTTGGGAAAGGAATCGGTTTTTACCGTCCTGAAGAAGAGATCCCTCTCAGTAAGATCAACCGGACTTTTTATAACATCAAGGACACAGATTACGGGATTTTGCGGGCAATTCCGACGGTGGTGATCAATACAGCGATTTATATCATCGATATGGTTTCGGATGAACTTTCGGTCAATTATCCGTCATCCAAGGCGATTTCGCTGGCTGATCACCTGCAGTTCGCAATCGAACGCAAAGACAAGAATATCTATCTGGAGATGCCGATCCTGCAGGATATACGTATGTTACATCCGGAAGAAATGGATCTTGCGGAACGTTCCCTGAAGATCATCAAGGATATGACCGGAGAATCACTTCCTCGTCAGGAGGCGGGCACACTGGCTCTTCACTTCATCGCGGACCGTCTGGAAGAAAAAGAAAAGACAGTATTGGATACTGCCGCAATCACTGAGGAATGCACGAAGATCATCGAAAAAGAGTTCTCTACATCCATTGACCGCGGTTCCTTTAACTACAGCCGATTTGCGACACATCTGGACTATCTGATCCGCCGTCTTACGGTCTCTGAACAGATCGAAAGTCTGAATGAAGAAATGGTTGAACAAGTCCGTAAGAATTATCCGCAATCCTATGCATGTGCTGAGAAAGTCACTTCTTACTTGAGAAATCAGACACAGGAAGATATCCGTGATGAGGAAGTACTATATCTCTCCATGCATATCAACCGTATGGTTTCCCGTATTTAGAGGAAGATTACCGGAGATTGAAAAATATCAGAATTTCTCTTGTGTTTTCTGAAAATACGAATTGACAGCGCTTACATGGTTGACTACTATAAAAATAGAAGTTAAGGATTGTAACTCAAAGATTCCGTTTGAGGCTTAACCTTAAGACATAAATTCTTTTATGTGTTAAGTGTTGCTGAGACGGAATTTTTTACTTCAATAATTCAAAGGAAGGCAGGAGGAAGCCATGATTCAATTAGGCGTCTCATTATACCCGGAACAGGAAACACCTGAAGAAATCGAGAGTTATCTTACACTGGCTCAGAAGTACGGGTTCACAAAAGTATTTACCAGTCTTTTTTCCGTGGAAGGGACAAGAGAAGAAATCATCCGGTATTTTAAGAATCTCTGCGATGCGGCTCACAATCATGGTATGGAAGTTTACGGAGACTGCAATGCGCGGTTCTTCATGGAGATCGGAGCTTCTCCGGAGGATCTTTCGGTATTTAAAGAGATCGGTATTGATGTTCTGAGACTTGATCTTATGTTCAATGATGACCGGGATGTCGCAATTGTAAACAATGATCAGGGACTTGGTGTACAGCTGAATGCCAGCCTGGTAAAATCCGTTAAACGGATACTGGATCTGGGCGGTGATTCAAAGAGGATCATCGGCTCCTATAATTTCTATCCGCTGCGTAATACCGGAGCAGACAGTGAGAGTGTGTACCAGGCAAACCAGTTCTTTCATGAGAACGGGATGAAGACACAGATCTTTATTTCATCCAATGTCAAAGGGTCTCACGGTCCCTGGCCGGTGTCTGACGGTCTTCCGACAATTGAAGAAAACCGGGATATGCCTATAGGGCTGCAGATCAGGCATATGGAGGCTTTGAAATGTGATGAAGTAATCATCGGTAATGCTTTCGCAAGTGAGGAAGAACTTCAGGAAGCCGCAGAGACATTAAAACAGATCTACGTATACGGGGAAGACAGACCATTCTACTTCCCGGGATTACGGAACGAGATTCCGATCGGTGATATAGAAAGAGTTCCCCTATGTATTGATCTGGCAGAAGACATTACAGATATTGAAAAAGAACTGCTGTTTGAATTCACCAAGCACAATACTTCAGAATATACACATCTGATCATACGCTCACGCTGGGGACGTTTCGATTACAGACCGATCCCGATCCCGGTGCGGAAATGTGATAAGTCGTACTTTGAGGCAGGAGATGTCGTAATCATCAACGGCAGTGTACCGCGCTATAAAGCAGAGGTACATATCGTACGTAAGCGGATCCGGAATGACGGCACACAAAACTATGCCGGAAGGATCGTTCCGGAGGAGATGTTCCTGCTGGATTATCTGAAACATGGTGTATGTTTCGGGTTTATCCCGAAGAAATAAATAAGGTTTCCATATCCTCAGAGGGGATATCCAAACATAAAACATAATTATGGAGAAAGGAGAATTATGGCTAAGAAAGATTTTGGGCCGTTGGCTGAGCAGATCCTTGAACTGATCGGCGGAAAAGACAACATAGCCCACGCTGCGCACTGTATTACCAGATTGCGCATCACCCCGAAAGACGTCAGCATGGTCAAACTGGATGAGATCAAGAAGCTTAACGTCCTCGGCGCACAGATGATTGGTGACCAGGTACAAGTCATCATCGGCAATGACATTAATGAAGTATATGATGCCTTTGTTCGGGTGAGTGGTGTCGAAAAGACAGCTGCTATCGATGAGAATCTCGATGAAGATCTCGTCAAGCCGAAGAAGACAGTCAAGGAAATCCTTGGCTCGATTTTCCCGGCAATTGTTGCCTGTGTCTTCCCGATCTTACCGGCTCTGCTGGCTTGTGGTCTTCTGCAGGCAATATTGATGCTGCTGATCAACCTTCATGTCCTGGCACCGGATTCACCGACTGTCGCGACATTCACCTGGGTTTACAACGTAGCTTACTACTTCCTTCCTGTTCTGGTTGGTTATGCGGCTTCCAGAAGGTTCAATGTCAAGGCTGCCATGGGTATTCTCATGGGTCTTGTCCTGGTTTATCCTGATTTCGTTGAACTGTGTAAAGCAGGCGTTGGCGCTACGATTCCGAACCCGGGAGGCCCGCCGACAATTATTCCCGGCACTGGTAATGCAGGTTATCTGTTTGGTATGCCGATTCATCCGGCTACGTATTCAAACACGATCATTCCGGTTATCCTGTGCGTATTCGCCATGGGATACATTGAGAAATACCTCAATAAGTTCATTCCGAAGGCTGTACGTTTCGTCTTTGTTCCTGTTCTGGAATTGGCAATCATGGTTCCTCTGGGACTCCTGGTACTGGCTCCGATCGGCGCGTTCTTATCCGAAGGTTTTGCGGGCTTGCTGATTGGTGCCTACAATGCGGTCGGACCGGTCCTCATCCCGTTATTCTGCGCATTCTATCCGTTTATTGTCATTACCGGTATGCACTTTAACCTGATGGCTGTTGCCATGGCACTTGCCGGAAGACTCGGAAAGAACCCGATTACGCATCCTGCGGGATTCTTATTCCAGTATACTCAGGCTGCCGCATGTCTGGCTGTCGGTATCAAGGCAAAGAATGCGGACCGCAAGGCTCTGGCTTACTCCTGTGCCTTCTCTGACGCTGTCCCGGGCATCTCTGAACCTGGTATGTACGGTATTACCTTCAAGTATAAGACTCCGCTGTACGCAGCCATGATCGGCTCAGCAGCCGGCGGACTCGTGTGTTTCCTGATGAATGTCGGTTCTTACGCCGGCGGACCTCCGAACCTGTTTACCTTCCCGGTCTTCATTAATCCTGCGACTCATGCGACAACTGACCTGATGTGGATGGTCGTTGCAGTAGTGATTGCTGCAGTTGTTACGTTTGTCATGACGTTAATGCTGTACAAGGATGAGAAGGCAGACGAAATCGATGCTCAAGGGTAATTTCCGATGAGCAGATTTCCTGACAACTTCTTGTGGGGCGGTGCGACATCTGCGGCTCAGATTGAGGGCGGAAGATGTGCAGACGGAAAAGGTCTGTCCCATCTGGACTATGTCTATTACCGCGGTCCGAAGATTCCGTGCAACTTCATGCTGAAGAAGGATCTGGAAAAGGCCAGGGCAGAAGAATCCACACTGAACTTTCCCAACAGAAGGGGAATAGATTTCTATCACCGGTATAAGGAAGATATCGCGCTTCTTGCGGAAATGGGATTCAAATCTTTCCGGATGTCTGTTTCCTGGACAAGACTGTTCCCTACAGGTCTGGAAGAAACCCCGGATCCTGAAGGCGTTGAATTCTACCACAACATCTTCCGGGAACTGCATAAGTACGGGATAGAACCGCTGGTAACGATGTGTCACTATGAACTGCCGATCGGCTTCGTGGACAAGTACAACGGATGGGTATCTCCGGAAGTAATCGGACCATTTGTGAAGTATACAAGCTTCCTGATTGATGAATACAAGGATGAAGTCAAGTACTGGCTGACCTTCAATGAAATCAATATGGTCTGTGCCGTACCATGGCTTGGCGGAGGTATCGTTCTTGACAGAGACGGCGGCTTCGAGATGCCGGTGTTCCGCAAAGGACCTCCGAATCTCAACAAACTGCCGAAAGAACTTCTTCACCGTTGGGATCAGTTATCCCATCAGGCACTTCATCATCAGTTCATTGCCAGTGCGCTGACGGTGAAATACGCGCATGAACACGCGCCGCAGTGTCTGATCGGCAATATGTTCAACCTCCACCATCTCTATCCGGAAACACCAAGTCCGGCAGATGCGCTGAGAGCACATGAAGAGACAGAATTCAACATGTTCTTCTGTGATGTCATGGCAGGAGGAAGTTATCCTGAGTGGATCCGTTCTTACTACCGGAAACATGATATCCATATCGATTATGTTGAGAACTATGAAGAGATTCTCAGGGAAGGGAAAGTAGATTTCATTTCACTGAGTTACTATCTCTCCTCAATCGTTACCGCTGATCCGGAAAGACAGGAGAGAATCGGATCCTTCATACGCACACTGCATAATCCGTATCTGCAGACAAGTGATTTTGGCTGGCAGATCGACCCGATAGCTCTGCGTATCTCACTGAACGAACTCAGGGATCGTTTCCATCTTCCAATCTATATCGTGGAGAATGGTATCGGCGCGTTTGAGACACCTGGTGAAGATGGAACGATTCACGATGGTTACCGTGTTGCCTACCTGAGAGAGCATATTACAGCAATCAAAGAGGCAATCGGTGACGGTGTAGAGATCATGGGATATACTCCCTGGGGATGTATAGATCTGGTTTCCTGTTCACTGGTATCCATGACCAAGCGTTATGGCTTCGTCTATGTTGATGCGGATGATGAAGGTAACGGTACCTATGAACGTACCCGCAAGGATTCGTTCTGGTGGTATAAGGAAGTCATCGCGTCCAACGGTGAAGATCTGGACTAGTTCTTGATCACAATGACAAACAGAAAGCGATCTCGGAGGATCGCTTTTTACTCTCTAAGACTTATTTACGGAAGATCTCCAGTTCAAGAAGTTCTTCCGGCGCATGGATCATGGCATATCGGGGGTCTTCTTTTGTGTTTGGTTTTACCAGGGATAATACCGGGTACATACCCAGTTCTTCTGCTGTCTCCAGATTCATTGCCAGGTCATCAACGAAGGCGGATTCCTGCGCGGGTACACCCATTTCCTGCAGGGCGTGGAGGAATAGCCGCTCATCCGGCTTGTAGATACCAAGATCACTGCTTATGGTGATCTGGTCAAAGTACTGCGCAAGATCGGTCTTTTCCAGACGATAGCGTGTACTTGGCCAGTTGTCACTGATGACACCTAAGAGGTATCCTCTGTCTTTCAGGGTCTGTAGTGTGTGTACAGTACCGGGGAGGGTCAATACGTTATCCAGGTTGTAACAACGATCTCGTGAGATCTCCTCCGCGATCTCCGGGGTAATGGTTACACTGGGAAGAGAGCTCATCAGGATCTCATAGAACTGCGCGAAGTCTTTGATTTCGGTTTCGAGGTCATCCATCCGGTGGTAATCAATCAGGGGCTGCGCGGCTTTGCGCATGGCATTATGCCAGAGATCTCTGTCGATACGATCGGTTACATCTTTCGGGTAATACTTACGGAAACAAGTTGTTAACATCCAGTCTCCGGTTTCCGGTATTTCCAGAGTCCAGCCTAAGTCAAAAAAGATCGCTCTTATACTCATCTTAATACTCTCTTTCATCATTCTTAATGTGTAAATGATATAATCACTCTATGACGAAAACAAGGAAAAGAAGAATCAGACCCCTGCGTATCCTGTTGGTTGCCTGTATCTTTTTCTTTTTTATCAATGTGCTTATCACTCTCGGAGTGTCACTGATCCGTTCGTTTCACTATACGCCTCCGCAGATCACACAAATACAGGAAGAGCCTGTTCAGGAGCCCTATGTGGATCCTGTTTATCTGAATGCGTATGATCTGGATAAGTATAAGCTTGTGAACCAGTATCTGACGTACAACGATGATCAGTATACCTATGAAGTCGGGGTGGATGTCAGTACACACCAGAAGAATATCAACTGGGAGACCCTGAAGAATACAGGTATAGACTTTATCTTTCTGCGGGTGGGATACCGGGGATATGAGACAGGACTGATCAATGCGGATTCACGGTTCAGTGAAAGAATCACGATGGCGAATACGTATAAGATACCTGCAGGTGTATATTTCTTCTCCCAGGCAGTCAATGAAGAAGAAGCGGTAGAAGAAGCGGAATACGTCCTGGATAAGATCAAAGACTACAAGGTGGAGTATCCGGTTGCGTTCGACATGGAAGAAGCCAGTGATCATGACCGGATCAAGGATATGACTGCGGAAGAATACACAAAAGTCGCCGCCGCGTTTGCCCGCAGAATCAAGGAAGCCGGGTATGAACCGATTATTTACGGCAGCGCATCCTGGCTGGAGACGAAGATCTTCATGGAAGAGATCCAGGATATCTGCGGATTCTGGGTGGCTTCCTATAATACCGCAAAACTACCGATGATCCACGATTATAAGATCTGGCAGTATTCCAGTCAGGGACAAGTACCGGGGATCGACGGAATCGTTGACCTGAACATATACATGAAAAAGAAATAAGAGACCTATAGATTGGTCTCTTTCATTAACTCTTCCCGGAATACAGGAATGACAGCACCGGAAGTAATATCCATGATCTTTGTGTATGCGTCAATGTCTTCCGTAACATCGAAGATCACTGTAACTCTTTCACCGTAATCTGTAGAAACGATCTCGGTATTCTTACGCAGCCAGTGATCCATGACTCCGGTCATCTCATACGGATAGTTGATCTTCCAGCGCAGATAGCGTACATCCCTGGTCTTCGGAGCGTTTGCCAGGGCAGAAGATACACAGCCGGAATATGCCCGGATCAGACCTCCGGCCCCAAGCTTGATACCTCCGAAATACCGCACAACACAGGCACAGACATCGGATAAACCGCTCTTCCGTATACTCTCCAGCATGGGTACACCTGCCGTACCGGAAGGCTCACCATTGTCGTTGGAACGCTGTATCTCGTTGTTTTCTCCAATCATGTATGCTGTACAGACATGGGAAGAATCGGGGAATTCTGCCCGGATCTGCGCAATGAACGTACGTGCTTCTTCTTCGCTCCGGCATGGGCTGACACACGCAATAAAGCGGGATTTTTGTATGACTGTGGTTTCTCTGTAAGCCTCTTTCAATCGCATCAACTATATTATAACGGTCCGTGATATAATGACGCCAGGGTAAAATATGGGAAGAATCAGACAATTAGATACACAAATTGCGAATATGATCGCTGCCGGAGAAGTTGTTGAACGTCCGCAGGGAGTTGTCAAGGAACTGGTGGAAAACGCTATTGATGCCGGAGCCTCCAGAATCACCGTCAACGTGGAAGAAGGCGGTCTTTCCCGGATCGCGGTATATGACGACGGATGCGGTATGGACAGTGAAGACGCGGTACTTTCTCTGCAGAGACATGCGACATCCAAGATCCGTACACAGGCAGATCTTTTTGATATTCATACACTGGGCTTCCGCGGTGAAGCCCTTCCCTCGATTGCGGCGGTATCGAAACTAACCCTGAATACCAGTGACGGGAAAGAGTCTACGCAGGTGAAGATGGCTTACGGTAAAGTAGAGTCAGTCAGCGCCTATGCCTGTAATCAGGGAACAGAGATCATCGTTGAAGGCCTTTTCTATAAGACTCCTGCACGTTTAAAACACATGAAGAGCGGAGCCTATGAGAACTCTCTGATCCAGGATGTGATCGTGCGTTTCGCGATGTCTCACCCGGAAATCGCGTTTACGTTTGTGTCTTCCGGTAAGGAAGCGTTCCGCACCAGCGGACAGGGGAATCTCCTGGAAGTGGTCTTTCAGGCCTGGGGAAGAGAAGCTGCCGAAAACGCGATACCGGTAGAATTCGAAGATTACGATTATAAAGTTACCGGGTATATCATCAAGCCCCTGGTCACCCGCTCATCCCGGAATTTCATACATGTATTTCTGAACGGAAGAATGGTCAGAACCTTCCGTCTGTATAAAGCAATTCAGGACGGTTATGAAGACTTTATTGTCAAGGGCAGAAATCCCATGGCTGTATTACAGGTACAGATGGATCCGCAGTTACTGGATGTCAACGTACATCCTTCCAAGTGGGAAGTAAGAATATCCAAGGAGAATCAACTGGAATACCTGATCCGAGACAATATACGCAATACCCTCAAAAACAATGTCCTGGCACCGCATACGCAGGTGAGAGAAGTACGTACGGTCTATGAACCGATATCGTTTAATACCGAAGAACTTGAACGGAAAGATAGTTATGTAGCGCATACACCGGAGAAGAAACCGGAAAGGCCGAAGGCAGAACCGGCAGCCCCGAAGACAGAACCAGTAATTCCCGAAAAGAAACCGGAAGCCCCCGCGGTACGTTTCCCTTATATGCATGTGATTGGTCAGTTACACGGGAAATATATCCTGTGTTCCTGTGATGAAGGGCTGGCAGTACTGGATCAGCACGCCTGTCAGGAACGTGTACACTATGAGGAAATTGCGGCTGTGTTGAACACCGAACCGGCAATGACGGAATTACTCCTGCCGATCACGATTCTGGCAGGGAATGATCTTGTACAGCGCCTGGATGAACTGAACGATGCCTGCCAGGATCTTCATCTGGTCTTTGAGAGTTTTGGACATGATACGCTGATTCTGCGTCAGATCCCGGTATGGATGAAGGAAGTCAACGAGGAAGCGTTCCTGCAGGATGTCCTGGAGAATTTCCGCAATGATACGGAAAACCGGTACAGACGCCTGGAAAAGAAAAAGATCGCGACCATGGCCTGTCATCATTCCATCCGTTTTAACCGCCGCCTGACTCCGGAAGAAATGCAGGAAGTCGTCAATCAATTATCCCGCTGTGAGAACCCGTATCACTGTCCTCACGGACGTCCTACGTTTATCATCCTCAGTGAAAAAGAACTGGAGAAGGAGTTCCTGCGATGAAGAAAGTACTGGTGATTGCAGGACCTACCGCCTCCGGGAAGACAGCGTTTTCCGTACATGCGGCTCTTGCGCTGAACGGAGTAATCATCAGCGGTGATTCCGTACAGGTATACCGTGGTCTGGATATCGGCTCCGGTAAAGTACGTGAAGATGAGAAACAAGGCATTCCGCATTACCTGATCGATATCCTGAACCCGGACGAACAATACAGTGTCTCATCCTTTCAGGAAATGGCCAGGGCAATCATCGACAGGGAAGAACACCTGCCGATCATCGTCGGAGGAACCGGATTATATCTGAAAGCTTGTCTATATGATTATGTGTTCTCGGAAGAGGAAGAAGAGAATTCCACCGATGAGGAACTGGAAAAATATACGAATGAAGAACTATATGCCTTGTTGAAGGAAAGCGATCCGGTACAGGCAGAAAAGATCCACGTGAATAACCGCAGGAGATTACTGCGCAGCCTGACCATACAACGTCGCAGCGGACGCAGACAAAGCGAGATCGTTGAACAACAGGAACACCGGATGATCTATGATGTATTCATTGCCGGGTGTACGATGGCGAGAGATCAGCTCCATGAGAGAATCAGCAGGCGTGTAGATATGATGGTCCAGGATGGTCTGGAAGAAGAAGTCAGGAAACTTGCGGAACAGTACGGATTTCAGGCTCCCGGTATGCATGGGATAGGATATAAAGAGTGGGAACCGTACTTTCATGGTCAGTGTACGAGAGATGAAGTTATCGAGAATATCAAGAAACATTCCCGGCAGTATGCCAGAAGACAATATACCTGGCTGAATCACCAGATGCCTGTACACTGGTTTGACGCGCAGGATCCGGATGCCTCAGAGGAGATGTTTCAGGAGATACGGAAATGGGCAGAGAACTAGAACGGGCAGAACTTCTGCTGGGAAAAGAGAATGTCGCGAAACTGAAACAGTGCACGGCAGTGGTGGCCGGTGTCGGCGGTGTAGGTTCCTTTGCGGCTGAAGCACTGGCAAGAACCGGAATTGGACATCTGATCCTGATTGATAAAGATCAAGTCAGTGAGTCTAATCTGAACCGGCAGATCATGGCTGTACGGGATACCGTAGGTGTAAACAAATGCCTGGCCATGAAAGAAAGAATCGAGAGTTACCGGACAGACTGCAGGGTGGATTGTCTGGATATGTTCCTGGAGGAATCCAACATGGATGTCCTTCAAGGCGCGGATATCGTGATTGACGCAATTGATACGGTAACGTCCAAACTGGCGCTGATCAGCTATTGTCATGAACATGACATCCCGGTAATTTCTTCGCTGGGTATGGGAAACCGTCTGGATCCTTCACAGGTCTATATCTGTGATCTGTGGGATACTTCGGGAGATCCGCTGGCCAGAAGTGTGCGTCAGATGGCAAGAAAACGCGGAATGAACTATCCGATTACAGTATTGATGAGCAGAGAGATACCGGTGAAACAGAATCAGGTGACAGATCCTGACGGGCAGACAAGAAAAGATCGTATACCTCCGGCAAGTGTGATCTTTGTGCCGGCGGAGGCAGGATTACTGGCTGCCAGCTATGCGGTAAGAAAGATATTGGGAGGGGTTGGACAATGACACAGAATATGAAGAAGATTGCGAGATATATCCGCGCAAGACAGTTATGGCAGGGACTCATGATTCTGGGAATTCTGGGCGTGCTGTTAACGGTGTTTGCGTGGCTGGAGCCCAAATTGAATCTGAGGATCGCTCTGGTATCTCTGGCTTTGTACGCGGTAATGATCTTGCTGGGAGAACTGATCGTATCGGTGACAAAGACCAACAAGGTCCGCAAGGCTATACGCAGACAGGGAACCCTGGAAAGTTTTGAAAGAGATCCGTTCCGTGAACTTGGTTCAAGCAGGAATATCTTTGTGAACAGTAACTGGCTGATGTTGTTCCAGGACGGAAGATTTGATCATTTCCCGGTGGGCAGGATCTCCCGGGCAGAGAACTACGGGGAAAGAGATAGTGCCAGAAGAAAGAATGTTGTGAATCTGGTGATGAATGACGGCAGTATCAAGGGACTTGTGTATCAGAACAGCGGTATCGATATGGCGGCGGAAATCAATCACTGGCTGGGAATCGATTCGGTGAAGAAGTATTATCAGGTTTGTCCATTATGCGGTGCTCCGCTCAATGAAGAAGATGAATTCTGCGGCAACTGTGGTACACGTCTGAGCAAGGAAGATATTGTGGATCCGTTTCCCACACAGACGTTGTCTACAGCACCGATCCGCGCGGTAGAAGAACCGTATAAGGATCATACGGTACGGGTTGTGATCGCGGTTGCGGCATTGGTGGCGCTTGGGGCATTGATCGTATATCTTTGGCAGATCGGTGTAAGGATTTGACCGCCGGTCAAAACTGTGCAATAATATCGTACAGACAGAAAGGATGGTGGGTATGATGAGTGAATTCAATCGTTCAGAATACGTTTCTCAGTCTGAATCTTTACAGAACTATATCTTAAATGTGTTTACCCATATGGGAGTTGGTCTGGCATTGACCGCAGCGACAGCGTTTACCTGTTATCTGAGTCTGATCCGCGGGGGAATCATGTACAGCTTTGTGTTTAGTGGTTACCCGGCAACGATGATCCTGATGGCAGTTGTGCAGATCGGTATCTGTATCTTCCTGTCCGTGCGTCTGGCTAAAATGAGTAATGCGACAGCGATGGGTCTGTTCTACGTTTATGCGGTGATCACCGGAATCACATTTTCTGTATTACCGTTATATTTCGGTATCGTGACGATGTTCCAGGCATTTATCTTTACGGCTCTGATGTTTGGCAGCTGTGTGGTCATCGGTAAGACAACACATGTGGATATGACAAGATTCTCCGGACTTCTGCTTGGCGGTCTGATCGCAATCATTGCAGCATCGGTCCTTCAGATATTCATTCCGGCATTACGTACAGACTCCTTTACCCTGATGATTTGTTTCGCGGGTATCGGTATCTTCCTGCTTCTTACCGTATTTGATATGCAGAAGATCAAACAGTTCTATTACAGTACACCGGAAGGCAGTCTCCTGCGGGAGAACCTGGCGGTTTACGGAGCTTTCCAGTTATATCTGGACTTCATCAATATCTTCTTGAAAGTACTGCGTATCCTGGCAAGCCGTAATCGTAAGTAATCACGTGATCGTCAGGATGTAAACTAATCCAATGAAAAAGCGTCTTTCCTTAACCGGTCAGACGCTTTTATTGATCCCTGTTTTTTCTCTGTTACAGTCCCTGTTCTTTTACGAAAGCGTAGAAATCAAGTTCTGCCTGGGCATCGTTCTCACTGATCGTTCCGACGGGATGCGCGTAGAAGATATATTCTTCTTCTCCATCCAGCCCAAAGACTTCATCAGCCAGTCTGCCGTTTACAGAACCCAGGGCACATGAACCAAGCCCGATGCTTGTGGAAGCGAGGTACAGGTTTTCGGTGATATGACCTGCATCAATCAATACCACTCTGTGGGCATAGATGCCGTATCTCCATTCCGCTCGGTATGCCACAAAGCTGTAATAGAAGACAACATTTGCCTTGGCAGCCCATACCTGGCCGTTCAGTGATTCACCGATAAAGCCGTCCAGATCATCACATGTTCCGAGAAATTCGATCTGATGTTTCATCGGAAGATAATGGTATAATCCGGGTTCCAGACCTTCTACTTTTCTTACTGCCAGATAGGTTTCAAATTCATGACGGGCTCCTCCGCATGGTACGGTACGCAGTGTCGCGTAAGACTTTCCGCGGATTCCCTTGATTCCCTGGGTCGTCCAGAGCAGATAGGACAGTTCCAGAAGTGACATCTCTTCCTGTGTATATACACGGTGAGAGGCTCTGGTATTGATTACATGCAGGAAATCATTGTCGATGTTCAATGTATTATAGTTCACAGGCAGATCGATTGCCTGATCGCGCATTGGTGCTTTTACAAGCGGCGGCTGTGGTTTTTTCAGGTTTTGGTCACTTACCCAAGTGTCGTCGTCGAAATTTGTCCGGACAAATGCCCGTCCTGCCTTGATTCTGCGTTCGGCTTCTTTCTGGTCCATAAACACCTCCGTTTATACTATTTTACTGTTCAGAAGAACAGCAGTAAACTGTTACACCCTGCGGAATCATTGTCACCGGGCTGATCATCTTCGTGCACAGGACAGGCCGTACACATGATCCGGCTATTTTAATGTTCGGAACTGTTCATAAGTGATAGAATTGTGCCATGGAAAAAGTGAAGACACTTTGGAATATCCTGGTAGGTATTATGCTGGCCGGTGTCGGGGTATTGATGATCTACGGGGCAATTCATGGCTTGACAGACAGTTCTCCGATTCTCTTATGGGTCTTTGGAATCCTTGAAATTGCCTTGGGAATATTCATGCTGACGAACGCGAAGAGTGGTGCCAGGGCAGATATAGAATGGAGCAGGTTACGGCAGAATAAGTATATATCACGCAGAGTCGTGCTGTTTCTGGTCTTGATGATGGTGTATTTGTTTGGGGCAATCGGGGTGAATATCCGAGCTTCCGAAGCCGGCAGAGATATGATACGTATTCTGTGGGCAGAGGCCGCGGGACTGGCCGCTATTGTGGTCGCCTATATCCTGATGATCATCCAGGCGTTCAAGGAACGGAGAACCAACAAGATTCAGGACCAGAACTTTGCGCAGGTCAGATTACACGCGAACGAACAGTGGTTTACCATGGTGATCGATCATACAGAGAATAAAGAGGATAAGTCATATCTGACCGGATATATTACCGGGACTGTAAGGAAAAATGATCAGGTATACTTTTATCTTAGTGATCATTCCCGCTACCGTGGAACTGTGAATGCCCTGATCAAGAAGGATACCCGGGTTGAACAGGCAGAGAACGAAGAATGCACGCTGGAGATCATCACCGGCGGTGAGATGCGTGATCTTCCCTTCGGCGTATGTACGAGTTATATTCCGTTTCCCAGGGGAAGCGCTGAGAATGTCGTATCAAATCCGGTACTGTTCTCACTGCTTAACGGTTTACCTGAACATTCCGGTCAGGAAGGGTATATCAACTACATTGTGAATGAGGTCCTGAACGCGAAGTTACTTCTCAGGATCATGCCGGCAGATACCGGAAGTTTTCTTGATAAGATCTATGCGTTTTTCTTCGGAAATAATGGACCTTTCCGGGTGCCTGTAGTCGTTCATGACCGTATGCCGGATGAAACTCTGCCGGTCTATACCGACTGGGCTGCCTTACAGAGATGCTTTGATTACGGAGACGAAGAGGAACAGAAATACAGCCGTGCAATCGTAGCTTCTTTTGAAGAATTGCAGGTATATCTGAAACGTCCTGTAGAGAACATCGTGATCAATCCGTTTGGACCGAAGGATTTCTTCCTGTCTGCGGAGTTGATCCGGGCAATTCAGGAAGCTCTGGAGGAAAGCCGAAAAGAGGAATAGGCTTTGCGCAAACGCATACATCTTGGTATGATTCTTTTATGAAGGTATCCGAACTGCAGTTCAGAGAATATTATCATCGGTATATGATCCTGGAAGCGGATGTTCTGACGGACAAGCTGAAAGATACGATACCGGTGAAAGAAGAAGATTGTTACGTACTGGTTACTGCTTACGCAAAACAGGCGGAAAAGGTAAGTTTTCCCGTGCTTGCGCTTGGCAGTTCTTTTGATCACTGCAGAAGGGGACTGCGGAGGAATGCCATGCTGGGGGAATACTCCATTGATGAAGTCATCAATCTGGAGTGCAGGATGATCGAACCGGATCTCCGTATGCGTGAGAAAGCAGAGAGATGGCTGGCTGCGCAGGAATCCGAGATTGAAGAAGATATTCTTACAGCCCGGCTGGATCATCGTCTGGATGATGTAAGAGACCCGTATTGGCCGGATATCGCACGTGTGGGAATATTGACTACAGGTGGTCTGCGTACATACCGGATGGAAATACAGATGTTTGACGGTCCTTTCATCGTAGGAAAGATGGTGGATAAGCCTCATCCGAATCTGGGAATCCATTATGGTGATGTTATGCGCGCAATCCCTTACTATATGAACGGACAGAACCGGCTTCTGATGTTGTTTTACGGAGAGCATTTGTCGGATGAACAGCAGAAGGTACTGGATGAGATCAGGGAGAAAGGAAATGATGTGGGTCTGGGATTCAGCTCACTGACGATAAAGAACTGATATGGAAAACGGAAGAACAGTGAAGTATATCTGTCCCTATTGCCGTAAGGAAATGGAGATAGAAGTGTTTGACAAAGTGAATGCCCAGGAGGATCCGGACCTTCAGGAACGCTGTGCGTCCGGAGATCTGTTCAAGACTTCCTGCCCTCACTGCAAGCAGGATTTCATGGTGCAGTATCCCCTGGTGTATATCGATACGGCGAATAAGTTTATTCTTTGGCTGAGTCAGGAAGAACATCCGGAGATCGGAAATCTGACACGTCCGCTGATCCAGCAGGGATACCGTCTGCGCCGTTGTTCAACGATCCGGGAATTTACGGAGAAGATCGCAATCTTTGAGGACGGCATGGATGATGTAGTCGTGGAACTGGCGAAATACGATTCCTTTATCGAGTTCATCGATAATAAGAAAGGTACTGCAGAGGAAATCACATCCATTGAATATCAACGTTGTGAGAACGAAGTAATGAAGATCAATATCCGTACGGGAGACCAGGGAATGTCATTCCTGATCCCGGTAGGAATGGTAGAAGAAGAAATCGCCCAGAATCCGGAATTATATGAAATACGTGATGATGAGATTCCGCTGATCAACAGCGACTGGATCCTGAGTTTATTTGAAGAAAGTGCCGGACAGGCATAGGAGGAATATCGATGATCGTAATCGGTGAAGAAAACCTGACCAAGCAGATCAGGGATTTATGGAAAGATAATTACAGTGAAATGGATCCGAAGTATATAGACTTTGTCTTCCGTAATATTTATCAGCCGGAGTATCTGTATTGTGATAAAGAAGGAGATCAGGTAAGGGCATCCCTGTTGAGGATTCCTCACGCTATGATGTTCAATGACCGTGTACTGGCATGTTCATACATTACCGGGATTACCGAAAGAGCGGAAGGCCAGGCGGAAGAAGAATTGATTCCTACGGTTATTGATGCTTGTGAGAACAGTGAACTGATTACCCTGGCTTCTGTGCGCAATGCCGGATATCTGGCAAAGTACGGCTTTGAGAAGATCTATTCCCGCTGTGATTATCTTCTGCAGAAGAAAGACTTCAAACCGATCACAAACTTCGGTTGTGCCTACGATCCTTCACCTCTGGATATGTTGAAGATCTACTCGGTGTTTGTCCGCCGGTTCAACGGTTTCTCCGCGCGTCATGTGGAAGACTTTGTGAATCTCAAGAAGGAAGCAGCAGCCCGGGGCGGCAAGGTCGTTGCGTACTACGACGAAAAGAACCGGATCTGTGCGTATGCGGTGATCATTGTCACACCGGATGATGCCATCATTGAGGAGTGTATCTATCTGGACGCATCAGGATTGATGAAGATGCTTAACGCGGCATTCCAGGAACGTTCGCTTGTTCATCTTGTGGTATCCGAAGCAGAAAATCTGCGCCCTTTATTCCCGAAAGCTGCCAGAAATGTGCTTTGGACAACGATGGCGCGTCTGAACGATGCGGATCTGTTCTCCCGGTTGTTCTCCATTCCTGCAGCAAATGTAAAGGAAGCGTACGAAGTATCAAAGAAACCATTGTTCTACAACGAGAGATTTTAAAGGGATTTCTTGTAATATAGCAGTATTATGCACGCTTATCCACGAATTCACAATTGACGAAAAACATACGTAATTTTATAATTTTTATTGGCAACAAAAGGAGGTCAGATAAAATGGCAGATGTAAAAGTTGCGATTAATGGTTTTGGCAGAATTGGACGTTTAGCATTCAGACAGATGTTCAAAGCAGAAGGTTATGATGTAGTAGCAATCAACGATCTTACAGATCCTAAGATGCTTGCGAACCTTTTGAAGTATGACTCCGCACAGGGCAGATGGGCAGGTCATGAAATCTGTGCAGGTGAAGATTCCATTACTGTTGACGGTGAAGAAATCAAGATCTACAAGGAACCTGATGCAGCAAATTTACCTTGGGGTGAATTAGGTGTAGACGTAGTTCTGGAATGCACAGGCTTCTATACAAAGAAATCCAAAGCACAGGCTCATATTGATGCAGGCGCGAAGAAAGTTGTTATCTCTGCTCCGGCAGGAAACGATCTTCCGACAATCGTATTTGGTGTTAACGAAGGTATCCTGAAACCGGAAGACACAATTATCTCTGCAGCATCCTGCACAACAAACTGCTTAGCTCCTATGGCAGATACACTGAACAAGTATGCTCCGATCAAATCCGGTATCATGACAACAGTTCATGCTTATACAGGTGACCAGATGATCCTTGACGGACCGCACAGAAAAGGCGATCTGAGAAGAGCAAGAGCCGGTGCAGTCAATATCGTTCCGAACTCCACAGGTGCAGCTAAGGCTATCGGTCTGGTTATTCCTGAACTGAACGGCAAGCTCATTGGTTCCGCACAGCGTGTTCCGGTTCCTACAGGTTCCACAACGATCCTGGTAGCAGTAGTTGAAGGAAAAGATGTTACTGTTGAAGGTATCAATGCCGCTATGAAGGCAGCTGCAAACGACAGCTACGGATACAATGAAGATCCGATCGTTTCCAGCGATGTTATCGGTGAAACACACGGTTCCATCTTCGATGCTACACAGACCATGGTCACAAAAGTAGACGACAATACCTATCAGGTACAGGTTGTTTCCTGGTATGACAATGAAAACTCTTACACATCCCAGATGGTAAGAACAATCAAGTACTTCGCAAACGTTAAATAAGTATAGAACTTAAATAACCAGAGAATGCCGGGTCATTTCCCGGCATTTTTCATACTCCGGCAGACATCCGGTTAGTATAATGGGAGAGTAGAACCAAACGGGAAGAATGGAGAAGTGTACTGCCATGAAAGAGAAAATCAGAAATATCATCTTCGACATGGGAAAGGTCCTCATCGGTTTTGACCCTGAAGTATTTATGGACAGAGCAGGTATTATTGATCCGGCTGACAGGAAGATCATCCGCAGAGAGATCTATGATTCACCACGGTGGACTGCCATGGATCAGGGGGATCTCGATGAGAATGAGATGATCAGGATCGTCAAACCGCTTCTTCCGGAACATCTCCGCAAACATGCGGACTATCTGATCGGCAGATGGTATGAACCAATCATCCCGGTGGGAGGAATGGAAGAACTGATCTGTAAACTAAAGGAAAAGGGTTACGGAATCTATCTTCTGTCCAATGCCAGTGTCATGCAGAAAGAGTACTGGCCGACGATAGACTGCGCAAAGTACTTTGACGGTACCGTGGTCTCCGCGGATGAACATGCGATGAAACCGGAAGAAAAGATCTATAAGATTCTGTTAGACCGGTATGGCTTGAACGCGGCAGAGTGTATCTACATCGATGACCGGGAAGAGAATGTCAATACAGCAGAAAGGCTGGGGATGTGCCCATATCAGTTTGACGGAGATGTCAGTAAACTGCGTGCTTTTCTCGAAAAAGTCATCAGTTTTTAGTTCGCTGGTATCCCAACAATTGAATACTCTCAATAAAACTCTTGTTTGACATGCGTATGTAAACGCATTTTGACAAAGAAATCTGTGTATGTAAAACACAGTAGATAGACTTTTCCTTGTTTGTTTCGTAATCTGGCCTTGTCCCGGCCGGGAAGAAATCATTATGGGGGTGACACTTATGGAAATTGGATCTATCATCCGAAACGCAAGAAACAACGCGAAGCTCTCTCAGGAGCAGGCTGCGGAAGCGCTTGGTGTAAGCCGGCAGACGATCTCCAACTGGGAGACCGGTAAATCCTATCCGGATATTATCAGCGTAATACGGATGAGCGAACTGTACTCTGTGAGTTTGGATCATCTCCTCAAGGAGGAAGATTCTATGAAACAGACGTATAAAGAGTATCTTGAAGAAAGCACAAATGTAGTAAAAAGCAATGATCAGAAATCAAAACTGATCCTTGTGACAACTGTACTGGGAATCTGGGCACTGTCATTGATTGCCTTTGTTCTTGTACACAAAAATGTAGACGAGTATGGATACGGACTGGCTGTCACCTGGGCTGTCCTGCCGGTCACGTTCTTTGCCGCTTCGTTTATTATCGGTAAGCGTGACTGGTTTGGAAAAATGAAATGGCTGGCGGCTCCTGTTTTCAGTGTGATGTATACGATGTCCGGCTACGCGACATTGGTCACCGCTGAAAACATGGTAATCAAAAGCGTAATGTGGCCTGATTTTGCCAAGCTTCCGATCGGGCTGCTCATTTCCCTGGCAGGTATAGCCACGGGAATACTTGTGAATAAGAGACAGACAAAGAATAAAGAAGAATAATTCCGGATAAAGCAACAGGGGATAACCTTATCGGTCGTCCCCTGTTATTTTTATTTTTTATTTTCTTCCGGATAACGAGACAGCTTTGATCTTTTCCTGTGCTCTGGCA
>JAFRMA010000071.1 GCA_017430925.1 Solobacterium sp.
GACAGGAGGCGTCCCTGGGACAAGCTGCATCGTCCGCTGGTTCCCCGATCTTCGTAAAGGCCGGCAGGACGTTGACCGCCGCGGCAGGATGCTCCGCGGTCCATCTGCAACTCTTCTCCGTTTTATCTCTCTACCGCCGTCAGTTCTTGTCCTTCATACAACAAATGTATGATTCTGTCAGCACCGATGATCTCCGTATAGTCTATGACTGCCGGAACACCTTCTGTACCAAGCAGGAGATTTGTCCCGCGCACTCCTGCCGTCACGCTTTTCTGTCTTTTCAAGTGTTTCTTCTGTCTGCGGTCAAGGGTATATTCTGATCCGAGAAGGAAGAGCTTCCCCTGTTCATCCACCGGCAAATCCTCAAAAATCATCATCGGCGGTGTTCCCACAAATTCCGCACAGAAACGGTTCACCGGATAGTTGTATACTTCCGCCGCACTGTCATTCATCTGCACGATCCCGTCCCTGAGAATAATGATCCTGTCCGCAAGAGCCAGCGCATCATTCTGATCATGTGTCACATAGACGATCGTTGTCCCGTAGACTTCGTGAATCTTCTTCAGTTCAGCTTTCAGCCGGTTTCTGATCAGTATATCCAGGTTGGAGAACGGTTCATCAAGAAGTAATATTCCCGGACGTCTGACCATGGCGCGTGCCAATGCCACTCTCTGCCGTTCACCTCCGGAGAGATCCTGAGGAAGTTTCTTCAGTTTCTTCTCCAGCTTAAGAAGTTCACTGATCTGCTGTACTTCTTTTTCGATTTCTTCTCTAGGTATATGCTTTACTTCCAGCGGGAAAGCGATATTACTGTAAACGGTCTGATTCGGGTACAGGGAATAGTTCTGGAATACCATGGAGATATCCCTGTCTTCCGCACGTACTTCCGCCATGTCCTGACCATCAATCGTGATCTTTCCCAGAGCCGGTTCTTCCAGTCCGGCAATCAGCCTCAATAAAGTACTCTTGCCTGATCCGGAAGGTCCGATAATCACCGCGAATTCACCATCATGGATGACAACATCACAGTGCTGCAGGGCAACCACTCCCTCATTCGAGGTATACGGCATCTCCATCTGCGCTTTCAAGATCTTCTCTTTCTCTTTCCGTCCGAAAATACCTGTCACTTTCTGAAAGGGATAGATCTTGGTCACATCTTCAAATACGATCTCCGGCATTATCGGTTACCCTTTCTTTTCTCAGATAATTGTCTGTCCAGATCAACAGAAGATACCTCTTCCTCATCCGTATCTTCTTCCGCTTCTTCTTCATCCTCCTGTACCTGTAAGCCTTGTTCGGTGATGAAGGTATTCATATCCCTCTCCAGATACGGACGGATCAGATCCGTAAACAGCGCGGGAACGATGACAATCGCAAGAGGCACAAGATCACACATCCAGACCAGTGCCGCAAACAATACCGCAAACAAGATACTGCGTAACGGATGACGCAGACCGAAATACGCCGAGATCCTCAGTATAGATAATACCGGCGCGTCAAATCTGGACAATACCGGAGGTACGTGGATCCACGTGCATATAAACACAAAGGTGATCACGATTCCCAGGATCATATACAACATGCCGGGAATCCCCAGACGCCAGATCTGATATCCTGTCCAGAGACCTTCCGCAATGATCAGAACTGCCAGTACAGTGATCATGGAAAGGATGACACCGCTTTTGAGATTACTGCGGAAAGAGGATACGAAGTCTTTGACTACACCAATCCCCCTGCCCTCACCGAAGATAATGTGAACTGAGGTATGATACAGTGCTGCCGAAGCCGGGATGACCGTGATCACAGGCACGGAAAAAAGAAGCCAGAGCATACTGACTATGATCATATTGGCTGCGGTTTCCAGCATTTTTATCACAGGGTTGTTGTAGTTCATATATTACAAAGGTGTATCCTCAATTTCCGTACAGGTTCCTGCTTTCAGACATACGGCTGTACCGAATGCCGGTTTCATCCAGAGATCCATAGCAGAAGGATTGCGGATAAACGAACCATCTACACTATATTCCAGACGGCTGAATGCTTCAAGATAGTCCAGGATTTCTCCGTTGGACGCGAACCAGATTTCTTCTCTGCCCTGCTGCAGATACTGCAGAAGGTCCTCCATGATCTGCCAGTTATCATCTCCGTCAAACTCATATCCATGACCCCAGACATAGAATAATTCCGGTTTAAACGCAGGTTCATGGATAAACTTATCTGCCAGATCCATCAGCCGTTCATCTTTATGATGACAGGTAGGATTCCATTCAAAAGGATCTTCCGGCAGTTCAAAAGAATACGTGGACTTTACGGTACGAGCACCTTTATAACCGGCGGTCTTTAACATTTCCTTTACTTCTTCGTTAAAGAAACCGAAAGGATAGGCAAACATCTTCAGAGGTCTATGAACCAGTTTCTCCAGTTGTTTCTTATCTTCCAGTATTTCATACATGGCATAGGGAGAGCCCAAAGCCGTAAGATCGGAATGATATAAGCTGTGTCCCCCGACTTCCTGGTTCTTGTACAGTTCCTGTACTTCTTCCGGTTCTACCTTGGAAATATCTGTCCTGCGTTTTCCCGGCGCATCCACGACCTGCTTATATCCAAGCACACCATAACCCAGGTTAAACGTGCATTTCACCTGATAGCGGTTATACATCTCCACAAGTCTTCTGTCCTGGACTACGCCGTCATCATAGCTGAGAGAGAATGCCTTGGCTTTACCGCCCGGGAATAACATGATATCAAAACGTTTGCCCATACTGCTCCTTTCTGAAAAACGATCCACGGAATGTGGACCGTTATTCTTTCTTACTGTACTTCTGCCTTGATTGGCTCTTTATTGCCGAACTTCCAGGCAGAATTATTATCTGCGTCAATTGTGATCTGATCTCCGTCAAAGGTCAGTGTATAGGTATCCTGGATACAGGTTTCCACCCACCTTCCGTGCATCACCAGAACATTATCTTCTTTCCAGTACGCATCGCCCAGATACAATTGTGTGAGATCTTCCGGCTTGCCTAACAGGTTGGTAAAGCGTGTTCCCGAAGTGGAGAAACGAATACTTTCCTGTCTGCCGCCGTCTGTCGCAAACTTCCACACAAGCCCGTAATCATCGAAATCCAGAGAGAATGTACGGATACCATCCGCCTTCAGACCGGTCATGAAATTCCCTCCGAACGGTGTCACTGTACCGCTGCTGACACGGTACGTCTTACCGCTGATCTTTTCTGTCAGAGGGCTGAATGGCTGACATTCCGGATTTCCGATATTCAATGTTCTGAGCTTACGGCAAAGCTTATCATACGCTTCCGGATCCTCAGGCAGCACTTCATCACCTTTGATCTTCTCAACAAAATCCCAGGTAATATTCAGTGTACTCTGTGCCCAGTGCGCACCGACCGCCGTTTCCGTAATGGCAATTTCCAGATCCTGATCCGGGAGAATGATCGTGAACTGACCCATAGCTCCGTCTGCGCGGTAAGAATGCGCAGGCTTGCACATCCAGATCTGGAAACCATAGCCAAGGAAGTTATCGGAAGCTTCCGGATTATTGATGGACTCTGTCGCGGAGTCATTCTGATTGGTTGTTGCCAGACGGACATAGTCTTCCGCCAGAATTCTCTCACCTTCCCAGACACCGCCGTCCGCATACAGTTTCATCAGACGGAAGTTATCTTCTGTTGTGGCATACAAACCGCCTCCGCCGACTTCCATACCGTCCGCCATGCACATCCAGCGCAGATTATCCGGGTTGATCCCGATCTTGTTGAAGAGTCTCGGTGTCAGGTAGTCATGCAGTCCCAATCCGGTTTTTTTGCGTACGATCGCACCCAGCATCGTTGACCCGGTGGAGTTGTACATGTAGGTCGTACCAGGTTTGTGGTTGACCGGTGTATGCATGAAGTCACGGATCCAGTGTTCTGAGTTCCACGGCATCGTATCCATACCGCAGCCCATGCACAGAACATCGCGAATCGTCAGAAGCTTGAGATTTTCACTTGGTTCTTCCGGAGATTCCTCGGGGAAGATATCGATCAATCTCTCATCGAGTTTTAACAAACCTTCGGTATAGGCGATTCCTACAGCTGTAGCCGCATAAGTCTTTGTATGACTCTGCAGTCCATGACGGATATTCGGTCCGTAAGGTGTCCACCATCCTTCGGTGATCATCTTGTTGTGACGCATGATCATCAGACCATGCATCTCTGTCTGGCTCTTTTCCAGGTTTTCAATATATTCCAGGATAAGCTTGCTGGGAACTCCGACCTCTTCCGGACGGGCTTTTTCAAAAGGTTTACGTGTATCCATATACTTTTATCCTTTCACGCCGCCGATAACCATACCCTTGATCAGTTTCTTCTGTACAAACGGATAAACTGCCAGGATCGGGATCAGCGCGATGATTGCGACTGCCATACGCGCAGACTCTGTAGGAAGGTTACGCTGTGCAAGCAGGACGGCTTCGTTGGACAGGTCTGTAGTCTTGAGGAACTGGATACTGTCCATCAGCTTCTTCAGGTAAACCTGGATCGTATATAACTTCGGGTTATTGATGTAGTAGATACCGGCAGTCCAGTTGTTCCAGTAACCTAATGCGGAGAACAGACCAATCGTTGTCATGATCGGCTTGGAGAGCGGAACCATGATCTTGGAATAGATCGTCCAGTCTTTCGCACCGTCCAGACGTGCCGCTTCAATAATGGAGTAAGGGATGTTTGCGTTGAAGTAGTTACGTACAAGCAGGACATTCATACCGCCCATAAGTGATCCCGGCAGCAGGTATGCCCAGAGTGTATCCTTTACGTGGAAGATTCTTGTCCAGACCATGTAGGACGCAACCATACCACCATTGAACAACATCGTGAAGAACAGAATAAATGCGAATACGTTTCTGAGTTTGAAGTCTTTTCTGGACAACGGATAGGCAAACAGTGAAGTCATCACAAGACTTGCGGCTGTACCGACAACCGTAACCAGGATCGTCAGACCGTAAGCACGGAAGATCGTTGCCCTCTTTGCCCACATGAACATGTAAGCATCGAAAGACCATTCCTCAGGAATGAACCGGTAGCCATATACCAGAGATGTTTCGGAGGATAAAGATACGGTGAACATCAGGATCAGAGGAACGACACAGAAGATCATCATGAGAGTCATGATCACCAATGCTGTATAGTGGAAGCCGCGCTCCCCTCTCATCATTTGGATCTTGTTTTTCTTTGCCATGTTTACCTCCTAGAACAGTGAGTTCTCCGGATTGATCTTACGGACAAGCGCATTGGACATCATAACCAGAGCAAAGCCGATGATTGCCTGGAAGACACTGGCTGCCGAAGATTGACCAACGTTGTTGGAGAGAATCAGCGCGCGGTAGACGAAGGTATCGATCGTCTGTGTGGTTTCATACAACATACCATTGCCTAACGGTACCTGATAGAAGAGACCGAAGTCGGAGTTGAAGATACGTCCGATCGATAAGAGAAGCATCATCGTGATCATCGGTTTCAGAAGCGGTAATGTGATATACCGGATCTGTTCCAACTTGGTGGCGCCGTCAATACGTGCAGATTCATACAGACCTTTGTCAATACCGCCGATCGATGCCATGTAGATAACCGAACTTTGTCCCGCACCCTGCCAGATATGTACGATCGTCAGGATAAACGGCCAGTAAGCGGCTGTTGTATACCATTCTTTCGGACTGTCACTGAAGACTGTCGTATTCAGGTAACCGTAGCTCTGACTCAGGAAGGCATAAACCAGGAAAGACAGAATAACCGCGGAAACCATGGACGGAAAACAGATGATCGGCTGGATGACTTTGGCAATCTTCCGCTGCGCGATCTCGTTCATGCACAGAGCGATAAATACGGCTATGCAAAGGTCCATGATGATCCAGAAACCGTTATAAGCCAGAGTATTCCGGATCATGATGAAGGCATCCTTGGTCTTGAACAGGTATTCAAAGTTATCTAAGCCACACCAGGGACTCTTAAGGATACCAATCGAATAGTTAATACGCTTGAATGCAAGCAGAATACCAAACATCGGCAGGTAGTTGTTGCATACAAGGTAGATCATTCCCGGAAGCATCATCAGATACAGCGGGAAATCATTCTTGAAGCGTTCTTTTCGTTTGAGTTTTTCCTGTTGTTTCAGGACGTCATCAAACTCCGAACCGGATTTCTTTTTTTCGGACATAGTACACTCCTTACCTGTAGATTCATCCATAATTTCATGGTACAAAACAAGCAGGTCTCATTCATTAAAAAAAGTACACTGCATTTGTCATTTTCTATCCCGCAGGATCTCCGTAAGAAAGTCCAGCGCTTCCTGCAGTCTGTCTGCCTGTGCCGCCACTCCCATCACAACATCATTGTGGTAGTATCCTGCTTCATGTAGCGGAGATCCCTGGTGCAGGATGATTCCGGCGAGGATCTCAGATCCGTCTTCCCGCGTGCACCAGAACAGATCTTCCGGTGTATTCTCCCACAGACTGCGGTCCGCTAACAAAGAGAGATCCGCAAAGGCTCCCTGTTCCGCAAAAGACCGGAAATACTCCTCATCAGCGATGTAAAGATCCACATCACTGACCATAAACAATGCGCTGAGAACCTGGAGAGTATCCGCATCCGTAGTCTCTCCCCTGCCTAATGAAAGATCTGTACGGACATCCACACGGCTGTGTGACATATCATATCCTGCCTGTGTCATGAGGTCACTGAACACAGATTCATCATATTGGGTAACCAGGCAGTCATTGTTCAGAAGCACCGCATGAAACTTTACCCGGCTTCTTCCTATACCGGACACAACACTCGTCACGATCAGGATCACCGTGACCAGGATCACCAGGATAGGAACCTTGTAGTAGTCATAGAGAAACGTGATCTTACTGCCGGTATCCGGCAGTGTATACCAGCGCTGACGGTCAGTCTTCAGCTGCTCAGTCCATCTCATCAGAGATTTCTCCTTTCTTGTTCCGCCAGTCAAACGGACTGACTCCGACAAGTTTATGGAAAACCGTTGAGAAGTAGGAAATATTGTAGTAACCAACGTAGGAAGCGATTTCTGATACCGACATGGATGTGGACAGGAGTAATCTCTTGGCTTCTTCCACACGAAGCTGGTTGATATACTCACGCAGATTCATATTCATACTGTTCTTGAATAGTTTTGACAGGTAGTTCGGTGTCACAAAGGTCACTGCCGCGACATTATTCCGGTCAATATTCTCCCGGTAATTCTCATCGATATACTTGCGTGCTCTGGCGATGATGTCTTCAGAATCCACAACTTCACGGAGTTTTGCCTGCTGTACATGGAATAACCCTTCCGCATAGTCCAGCAGTGCTTTCTTTCCGGTAAGGGCTTTTTCATCCAGGAGAATGATCTTCGGATCCATGAAGATGATGTTGGAACTCATTCCGTTATCCCTGAAATGTGTCACAAAGATATTTACCAGTTCTTTACGGAAACGGTCCAGGTTTTCTTCGGTATTGTTCAGATTCTCGATCCTGTCACGGATGTATTCCATGTATCCGGTCTCATCTCTCTTCTTGAGATACCACAGGATCTGGTTTTCACTCAGACGGATAGGGTTATCATCATATTCGATTTTCTGGCTGCGGAAAAAGATCTTCCCGGAGAAGTAACGGATACGGCGCATCTCTTCATAGAGTTTGGAAATGATATTGCCGGTTTCATAGAACGGAAACGCTTCACTGATTAGCACCACCGGATTCAGAGACATGTGCTGATCCGCAAAACTGATCAGTTTCTCACAACGTGCTTTCAGGATATCATCTTCCGGGGCTCCGCTGACAAAACAAAAGCACCAGACAAAGCGGTCATCGGAATTCACCACGGTATGCGCTGATCCCACATAATCCAGTAAAGCTTCATCATGCAGGCGGGACAAAGTAAACAACAGGAGATCCTTATTCCAGGTCTTACGGATCGCATCGGTCATATCCGAACAGGTAAAGACGATCTTCCACATACTGTCCGCAGAGAACTCTATGCCGTTGGACCGCAGCCCGGCTTCCACGATATCCCTGCTGGTACCGAGGATACCGTAACTTGCCTGACGGAAGATTGAAGACATCAGAGAGTCATACTGGCTCTGCGGCTTTGCGGAAGCGGATAGTTTCTTCTTCTGCACGTTGGCGACCATCTTCTGAATACATACTTTGACTTCTTCCAGATCAAAGGGTTTGGTCAGATAGCTGGTCACTCCGTACTGGATTGCGATTTGTGCATATTCGAACGTCTCATAGCAGGTCAGAAAAGAGAATTCCGCGTCATGGTTTTTCTCATAGACGTATTTCAGCACATCAATTCCGGTGCTTAAAGGCATATCAATGTCGCAGAGAATCAGATCCGGATGTTCACGGTCGATGATCTCCATGGCCATCTTGCCGTTATATGCGCGCAAAATGGTGGATATCCCCAGTTCTCTGCAGTCCAGCTGACTCTGGATCACATCGATTGTCGAAATGTCATCATCACATACCAGCAGTTTCATCTTCAATCTCCTCTTCCGGGATCAGTAATTCTATGCGGGCTCCGCCCTCAGGTTTATTCATCAATCTCAGCAGATCATTACGTTGATAAATCAGGTTCATACTGTAATGAACATTTGTTAAACCAAGATGTTCCTTGGTGTACAGGTCATCCATGTCCGCAAGTTTTTCCAAAGCTTCCGGGCTGAATCCGGGTCCGTTATCTTCTTCGATAAGACGGATTCCCTTGAAGCCTTCTTCTTCGTATGGTTCTCCGGTAATTTTCACATACATCGTGTCCACCAAAGTCATCGCATGCTTAAAGGAATTCTCCACCAGGGAGAACAACGTCAGATACGGGATCTTTTCCTCAAGAACTTCCGGGGAACAGTTATAGGTGATCTCTATACTGTTCGGGAAACGGATCTTCTGCATGTTCACGTAGTTATCGATATGCCTGAGTTCATCCTTGACCGTAGTCCAGTCTCCGGCATTATGCAGCATATATCTCGTAAAAGACGCAAACGATGAGATATACTTTCTTATCTCCTCCGGCTTGGAGGTATAGGTCATGTTGGATATCGTTGTTATACCGTTGAGGAACGTATGGGGACGCATCTGTGCCCTGAGCATCTTCAGACGATTCTGTTCTCTCTTGATCTTCAGGTCATAGGATTCAATCGTCAGTTTCTCAATCTTGCCTGACATATCGTTGAAACTATGAAACAGTTCCTCAAATTCCGAGCTTCCGGATTCACCGGGGGCGAGCTGGTAATCAAAGTTGCCCTTCGCTACTTCCTGGTTGGCGTCCACGAGTTTCCGGATAGGTTTACGTACTTTCTGGTTCAGATAATACATCAGTACAAAGACCAGGATCACGCAGATCGCGGAGTCCAGGATCATGAAGATCGATGCGATCCGCAGCGGCATTCCCGCTCCCTTCGGTCTGGAAACAAGAATGGCTGACGCATTGGCTGAATTCTGTTCATCTGCTGTTATCGCATATCCGTTCTGAAAACTGCTGCCTTCGGCAACCGCGTCCGCATAATCTTTCTGGCCGGGATCTCCCTGACACAGAATCGTAGAGGAATCATTGCGGATAAAAAGTGATATTTGTTCATCATCATCGATCCAGGTGGGATCCATGGAATAATTGCGGCAGTCACTGACCGCTCCGACAATATATTTACCCATGGATAAGGCCTTATAGTAGTACCCGTGCTCCAGGATCTCCAGGACATCCCAGGTCTTGTTGTTCAGCGAAGAATGATGTTCAAGACAGTGCTGTTTCATAAACAACTTGAGATTGTAGTTTACGGACTGCACCAGCGCGCTGTTATGATAATACAAATACAGATCACTCTCGGTATCCAGCAGAAACAACACGGTTGTATCCTGCGATGCCAACACCTTGTAGTTCATCGCATCCTGCAGCTCATTCTTGATCGTATAGTCCATCTCCGGTGAACCGGGACGCACTTCTGTTTTCTTATACAAGGTGGCCGCAAGATCATATAGATGTTCGTAGATATTGTCCAGACGCCGGTCAATATCGGAAGTCCAGCGGGCTGAAAGATTCTCATTGGCATTGAGGATCGTCTGCATATAAAACGAGTTATATGTCAGGGTGGTCACAACAAAAAACAGGATCGAAGTAATGAGGATACTTACAGTAAGAATAATTGTCTTCCTGATCAGTGATTGTTTCATGTTAACTCTAATTATACCCGGTATTCTGTCTCAAAGAAAACGGATAAGTAATTATCCGTCTTCTTTGATTAAATTGTCTGTTTAAAGTTTAGCCGTTGGTCTTGTACCATTCATCGGCCTGTGTCTGGAAGTCCTGTACGATCTTGTCAATACCGGCATCCTTCAGAGCCTTGATGAATTCAGGATACTTGACTTCCGGATCAACGTCACCGTACATCAGAACGTCAGAGTACTGTTCTACAACGTTGGAAACAGCAGTGATTTCGTTCATGACATTTACGGTTGTCGGTGTAAAGCCATACAGAGGCGGGCACCATGCAGTTTCCATCAGTTTCTTACCGTAGACACGGTCAGATCCGCTTTCGTCATCAGTTTCATATTCCAGACCCTGGAAACCGTTACCGATCATACCGCAGGAGTAAATGCAGTTATACGGTACAGAGTTGAAGTCCAGTCCTTCCGGATAGTTAACCTTTGTATGATCTGCGTTCCAGACATAGTCCTGACCTTCCGCACCATAGATCAATGTATCCCATACGAATTCATCCGTATAGAGCAGGTTGATGAAGCGTGCAGCTGCAGCCGGATCCTTGCAGGAATGAGAGATACCGATACCTAATGTATCTGTAGCGAGGTCATCAATACCGATGTTTACAGCACCGAATGTAGCACCGTAAGTATTGGTTCTGGTGAACATGCTGGCAATGCCTTCTGTATCTGCAGAGTGACCCATGATGACACCCTTGGAAGAACCACCCATGACAACCGCGTCATGGCTCAGAGTATTGGCAGAACCTTCCGGATCCGCATAACCCTTCTGACGGAATTCGTATGCTTTATATACAGCATTCTTGAACGCATCGGTTTCATAGTAGTCATACAGCTTGGTGTCGCTGCCGACAGTCGCGGTATATGTACCTACCTGGGATGTATGTGTCTTCAGGTTGTACAGACGGTTGAACTGATCACAGTAGACCAGGAAGTGTTCGTTCGGATAAACTTCCTTGAGTTCCGCAAGAACATCACCTAAGGAATCAATATCCTTAGCCTGGGTTACATCAACACCTGATGCGTCTACCAGTTCCTTGTTGTAAATGAACTTCCAGTCAAGAACTGTACCGAAGTAACGAGGAATCATGTAGGTATGACCGGACATCTTACCGGAACCGATGATATTGCCGATCAGATCTACTGTCGGTTTAAGTTCATTGTCCAGATAATCATCCAGAGGAATGATGTAGCCCTGGTTTACCCAGTCCGCCATGGAGAAGACCTGTACGAGGTCAGGTGATTCGTCACCGCCGCTCGCCAGTTCCATCGGAATCTTCTGGAAGTAGTCACCGATCGCTGTAATTACCAGGTGGATCTTGTAACCTTCTTCATGAAGAGTGTTCTTGAGGTAGTCGTTGATGACATCTTCGACCTTCTGTGTAGCGTCCAGAGACGGTACGATGAAGAGCGTAGACATATCCAGTGTGATAATGGATGGTTCATGCGCCTCTTCTTTCGGTTTGCTTCCGCAGCCTACCATGGAAACAACAAGAAGAAGAGACAACAGTATGGAATTAAGCTTTTTCATTAAGAGCCTCCCTTGTTAGTTAAGCCCATTTAAACATATCCCCATGTTGATTTCTTTCAAAAAAAATCACAGCGATTTCAAAATTAAATTCACACGTTATTCACAAAGGGCAGAAATCATTAAACTCAAAAATGAATGACACTTTTTTGATATTCCCGGAATATTTCTTTTTTTAAAATTGTAATCAATAAAGGAGAGTTTTATCATGTCTGTACTACATGTACGTTTCCGTTCCGAAGCTCTGGCAGGCAACGGAGAATTTTATCTTCATCTTCCGGATAAGGAGATTCCCTTCTTTCTCAAGGGTAATCCTTACTACGAACGTCCGGTGAAGACGCTCATCCTTCTTCACGGATACAGCGGTGATGCCACGGACTGGCTGTATAATTCAGCTGCTGCGGATTTTGCGATGAAATACAATCTTGCGGTGGTCATGCCCAGCGGTACGAACGGCTTCTATGTGGATAAGAAAGCGACCGGTCATCATTATGCCCAGTTTATCGGCAGAGATCTGATCAAGTATCTGCAGGATACATTCCATCTGGCAATGACAAAGGAAGATACGCTCATCGGAGGATTATCCATGGGTGGTTTCGGAGCCCTGCATACCGGTTTGATGTTCCCGGAGAAATTCGGAGGAATCATGGCTTTATCTTCAGCGTTAATTATCTATCACCTGAAAGACATGAAACCGAAAATGGCAGACCCGGTCATGGCGAACTACGAATACTACGTGGATACGTTCGGAGATCTCTCCAAAGCAGAAAAGAGCGATCATAACCCGGAAGTACTCTTCCGCCGGAACAAGCGTAAAGGAATCCAGAATCCGCCGATATACATGGCCTGCGGAAGTGAAGATTTCCTGCTTGACGTCAATCACCGGATGAGAGATTTCCTGAAGAAACAGAAAGCGGTATTTACGTATTCCGAAGGTCCCGGTATTCATGACTGGAACTTCTGGACCCCACATGCGTACGAAGGTATTGAATACTTATTATCAATAATGGAGGAATAGATTATGACAGATTTCGAACAGGCAAAAGTACAGGTCAAACAGGGCTGGCTTCAGGGTTACACCGAGGAAGGTGTAAAGATCTTTAAGGGTATCCCCTACGCGGCACCGCCGGTAGGTGCTTTACGTTTCCGTCATCCGCAGGATCCGGAACGCTGGAGAGGTGTGCGTAAGGCAACACAATACAGCGCGGCGGCGATCCAGCACGTGATGGAGATTGCGGATATGCCTGCCAACGTACATGGTGTACCGCAGTTCATGGCTCCTTCCCAGTATGAAGAAGATTGTCTTTATTTGAATGTCTGGACACCCGCAAAAACTGCAGAGGATAAGCTCCCGGTATTTATCTGGATCCACGGCGGAGGTATGGTTGCGGGAAGCGGATGTGAGGTTGTATGCGACGGTATCGGCTTCGCAAAACGCAAGGATATCGTTGTCGTGACGATCAACTATCGTCTGGGATTCTTCGGCTTCTTTGCGCATCCGGAACTGACTGCGGAAGCAGGCGGCACAAGCGGAAACTACGCGCTCTACGATATGCGTAAGGCATGTCTGTGGGTCAAAGAGAATATCGCGAAATTTGGCGGTGATCCGGATCGTATTACCGTTGCCGGGCAGTCCGGAGGCGCAGCCGGCACAGGTGCTCTGCACGCTTCTCCTCTGATGAAAGGTGTCATTCAGAGAGTATCCATCGAAAGCGGACCGATCTACTGGGGATTCATGCAGCCGGGACCACGCAAAAAGATGGAAGATCTCGGTGTGGAATATATGAACTTTATCGGATGTAAATCTCTTGAGGAACTGCGCCGTAAAGACGCATGGGAACTCTTTGACCAGTATGAAGCGTTCCAGAAGTCCAAGGGAATCGGTCCGATGGGCTTTGGTTTCTCCTTCTGCATTGACGGAGAGTTCCTGCCGAAACCGTATTCCGAAATCATGGATAACGGTGAATTCAACGACTTTGATGTACTGATGGGTTCCTGCGCGCAGGAATTCCCGGCAGTCAGAGCCAGCGAATACTCCGTGGAGAAGTTCCATGAATATCTGGAAGAAGCTTTCCCGGACAATGTGGAAAACATGAAGCGCTGGTATCCGGCAGAAAACGGCATTGAAGCAGCGAAACAAGTATCCACGATTGCCAGTGATATCATGCTGCTGGGAAGCGCCAAACTCGGTGAACTCTGCCATGCGAACGGAAAGAATGCCTATATCTGGCTGATGTCCAAAGAGAATGAAACCGAAAGAGGTCATAACGATGGTTCTCCGCACTGCGCGGAAATGCCGTATGTCTTCGGCAGAGTGGATCACGGAGAACGCAATCCGTTCTTCCCGTATCACTGGGTAGGCGCGGACTATGACTTCATGGAGCTCATTCAGGGCTACTGGTATAACTTTGCGGCAACCGGTGATCCCAACGGGGAAAACCGTCCTTACTGGAAGAAATACGAAGACAAGTTCGATATCATCAACCTGAATAACCATTCGGATATGATGCCGGAAGCACAGCAGGAGAAGTACCATTACTTCTACGAGAAACTCCAGAATAATAACTTTGTTGTATCCCTCTTCGGTCCCGCAAAATTCACACCGAAGAAAGAAGACTGATATGAAGGATGAACCTGTCCTGGAGATCCGGATCGATATTGACAGACCCGGTCTGCGCATGGAAACCGAACGCGGAGAAGTATCCATGATTCCCTTCTCCGGAGCAGCAGACTCAGATCTCTTTCACGGGATCGTTGAACCATGGGGTGTGGATACGCAGATATTAAATCATGCAGGTGTACGTCATATGTCTGCGCGGTATGTACTTACCGGGAAAGACAAAGACGGACAGGAATGCCACATCTACATCGAAAATAACGGATACCTGCCGAATGTCCCTTCCAAGGTCTTCAAGACTGTCCCGACATTTTATACCGACAGTAAGCTTCTGGCTCCGTATCTGCACTATGACCATTTCTACGGGATCGGCAGTGTGGAAGACGGACAGCTTTGGATACGATTCTACGAAGTCTGACGATCATACAATAATGAAAAGACCAGATCCTGTACCCAGTGTCATCTGGTCTTTGTTTGAAAACATAAGTAAAGGAGAAACAACTATGACGATCCAAGAAATACTCGACAAGATCCTGGCTTATCATCCTGATCTCGGAGATAACCGTACATGCGATGTTGTCGTAGGCGCAGATCCGGACCGGGAATGCACAGGTATCCTGATTTCCATCGCCCCGACTGTTCCGGTCATACGGAAAGCTATTGAAACCGGTGCAAACTTCATCTTTGTGCATGAGCCAACGTTCTGGAGCGGTTATGACGATGAATGTGAATGGCTGGAAGGAAATGATGTATATGAAGAGAAACTTAGTCTTCTCTTAAATAACGGGATCACTGTTTACCGCGATCATGACCACATGCATGCGCACAGACCGGACGGGATCTTCCATTACATGCTGAAACACCTGGGCTGGCTGGAATACATGAAACCGGAAGCCAGAGGTTTTGAAATCGTTCTGCCGCCTACACGTTTGGGAGACCTCATTGCTCATGTGAAGGAACGCATGGGTCTTGAATATATCCGCTATATCGGCAACCCGGATGTGGTTGTCTCCACCATCGGATTCTGCGGACATCTCTTACCGGGTCCGGACAGCAACTGGTCCAATAACGCCCAGGTGGCAGCCAGCTGGAAATACGATGTCGTCATTCCGGGAGAAACCGTCGACTGGACCTTGCCGCTCTACATCCGTGACGCGGCGGATCTCGGAAGAGCCAAAGCCATGATCGTACCAGGTCACTTCGTCTCGGAAGAAGCCGGTATGCGTCTGGCCGAGGAATGGCTGAGACCGGTCATCGGTGATGATGATTTGCCGATCACCTTCTTTGCAGCAGGTGATATGTGGAAATACGCCTGATCTATACCAAGGTATCTTCAGTAAATCATCAGGACAGATGGTTGTTCCGTCTGTCTTTTTCTTGTTCAGAATTCATTTTCAAAAATCTTCTGCTCCTATTCAAATGTAAAGATTCCCTCCCTTCCCTACAATGGATTTAAAGAAGCGAAAAGGAGGACACTATGTCTGCACTAAGAACTGTCATTACCACAGAAACCAAGACCGGCGGATATCTCACCTCTCTCTTGATCGATCAGAATGAAGTCCTGGTATACCAGCCGAAGGATCTCATGGAGTCTGACATCATCAACCACGGGTATTCCGCACCGTTATTGTTAGTATTCGGTGAAGGGAGATTCACCGGACAGGAAGCAGTCAGTTATGCCGAAGAGACAAAACTTGCGCAGATTGCGCAGGAAAACGGAGGGACAGTGATCTTTGTCAATCCGAAGGATACCTGGGATACCGAAGAAGAAGGTGTCTATGAACGTGTATTATCCAAGGCGAGAGTAAGTCAGTGGGGATTCTCCCACGGGATTCTCTACGATGAAAAGATCCCGCACAACCGCTTTGAGGAAATGGCGATGAAACGTCCGGGATTTGATCCGGTTCCGGAATATTTCATCTTTGGTTCTCCGGTTGCGACCTATGTGTATACCAAAGGTGCCGGAGCAGATTACTTTGCGCGTTATTATCTGAAGGAAGTCAAGGGACAGAATGCCATGGGTGATCTGGGGTTTGCGGATATCACCATGACAGCAGTCACTCTGGAGAATCTCTCTGTACTGCCGGAGGTTACCTGTAAGGACGTATCCATCGTTTCCGTGAATAACAGCGAAGAGATCAACCGTGTGCTGCTCGCTTCGGATAACCGTACAGCGGTATGTGATACGCTGGATGTTGTGGCGCAGTATGACGCATATATCGGCGATTATAAGCGCTGGGCAGGAAAGATACGCAAATCCGTAAATTACCGCAAGGAAGGCATCATTATGCGTCCGCAGAGAATGTTTGTACAGACTTCACCAGACAACGTGGCGCCAAAAGTAACACGTCCGGAACATGAGGTTGGTTATGTGCTCTTCTACGGAAAAGATCTGGACCTGCATGATCCGGAACATCCGGTTCCCCTGCTGTTGTGCTTCCATGGCGGCGGAGATACAGCGATTGCGACGGCGATCATCGGGCAGTGGCCGGAAATTGCCAGAGAAAACGGATTTATCCTCTGTGCTGTGGAAATGCACCTGGAAGTTACAGCTACAGAGACCTTGGAAATCGTCCGCAAACTTGAATCAGAATACGCCATCGACAAAAGCCGCATCTATGTGACCGGTTTCTCCATGGGCGGAATCAAGTCCTGGGATTTCTGTCAGGAATATCCGGAGGTCATTGCTGCGGCAGCACCGATGGATGCGACGGTGGATGTCGGAGAGAACACGCAGTTTACCAAAGCCTGGAAAGTAAATCAGGATATCCTTGTGCCGGTCTTCTACAACGGAGGAGAAGAATCCCCTCTGGCAGAAACCGCTTATCAGGAAGGGAAATGCATGAACCGCTTCCGATATACCTTCAAGATCAACTGTGTAGTCAAACCATACGACTGCAGGTTTGAGGAAAGAGACCAGTGGGAAGATAAATTCTACGGTGTATCCGGAGATATCACGGAAGTTCTGCATGATCCGGATTTCCCGATGAGTGAAACAACCGTACGCTATTACCGCAGCGATGATGGCAACATTTATACCGCCTTCTGTTCCATCAGCAATCATAAACACGAGATCCGTCCGTTCACCTGCCGTCTTGCGTGGAACTTCCTGAAACAGTTCCGCAGGAATGAACAGGGAGAGATCGAAATCACCGCATAATAATAAACAAACAGTTCTGACAAAGGTGCTGTACCTCCCAGGAGATACAGCATCTTTTTTCTTCCACATGACCACATCGTATATATGTTCACTTAAAGTTCACACAACATTCAAGTGCACTTCATGTTATCTGATTAGACTATATAAGTCAACTTGAAAGGAGGTGCGGAATGGAACAGGAAAAACACTACAGACATGAGCTCAAGTATGCCATCCCCTATGGTGACTATCTTGCCATACGCAAGCGTTTACAGAAGATCATGACCTCTGATTCGCATGCCGATTCATCCGGGTTATACCGTATCCGAAGTATCTATTTCGACAACAGTGATGACAAGGCTCTCAGAGAAAAGGCCGACGGAATCGCAAAGCGCGAGAAATTCCGTATCCGTTACTACAACGATGACTTCTCGTTCATCACTCTGGAGAAAAAAATGAAGATCAATAACCTGTGTCTGAAATATGACGCGCAGATCACGGAAGAAGAATGCCGGAAGATCGTGAACGGAGATCTTGGTTTTATGAAGGAACATCCGCAGGAACTGGTCAGGGAACTGTATGCCAAGATGCAGTATCAGCGTCTTCGTCCTCGTGTACTGGTCTCCTATGTCCGTGAGCCCTATATCTATGCGCCGGGGAATGTCCGTGTCACCTTTGATTCCCAGATCCGGACCACCCTGTTCCATCAGGAATTTCTGACAAAACAAGTATCCGATATCAGCGCAACAGATACACCGCAGGACATGTTTCTTGAAGTTAAATATGACGCGTTTTTACCGGAAATCATACAGGATCTGATCCAGATCCCCTGGATCCGGCAACAGGCCTTTTCCAAGTATGGTGCGTGCCGCAGGTTTGGTTAATAAGTAAAGGAGGAAAATCAAATGACATTCGGCGATATTTTCAAATCTAGTTTTCTGGAGAGTATAACAGAGTTTTCTGCAGTGGATACACTGATCGGCATGTGTTTTGCGCTGGTTATCGGATTATTTATCTTTGAGATCTATAAGAAAACGTTCAGCGGGATCATGTATTCCAACGGTTTCGGTATGTCTCTTGTCGGATTAGCTCTGGTAACGACGCTTGTGATCATGGCAGTGACTTCCAACGTTGTATTATCCCTCGGTATGGTCGGTGCCCTTTCAATCGTCCGTTTCCGTGCTGCCATCAAAGAACCAATGGAGATCGTCTTCCTGTTCTGGTCACTTGCGGTCGGTATTGTCATCGGTGCCGGAATGATCCCGCTGGCAGTGATTGGTTCTGTCATCATCGGCTTGATCCTGGTTCTGTTTGTAAGTAAGAAAATCACCAATACTCCGTATATTCTGATTGTGAACTGCCAGGGTGAAAACGCTGAAGCAGATATGCTGAATATTCTCAAGAATTCTGCGGAAAAGTATATCGTCAAGTCAAAAACAGTAAACGATGCCGGGATTGAATTGACAACGGAGATTCGTGTAAAAGATACAGATACAGGCTTTGTCAATCGTATTAATGAGCTCGCCGGTGTTTCCGGTGCCACTCTGGTGATGTTTAACGGGGAATACATGTCCTGAGGAAAGGAATCGTCATGGCTGCAAACAAACATATAACGAAAGTAATCATCGCACTTATGGCCGCAGCCGTCGCACTGTGCTTCCTCGCAATCGGATATTCCGGCAAATTAACGGAACTGGCCGGCGGCCTCGGTGTCCGGATGGAATATGAATCGAAACTCTTTGATACGGATGAAGTCATACAAATAGATATTCAGATGGATGAAGACACATGGAATGAGATGCTTGACAATGCCATGGCGGAAGAATACTACGTCTGTAACGTCGTCATCAACGGGAAAAGAGTAAACAATGTTGCTATCCGTCCGAAAGGAAATACCAGCTTGTCGGCAATCGCGATGGATCCTGAAACAGACCGGTACAGCCTGAAACTGGAGTTTGGTCATTATGTGAAAGGACAGACTTGTTTCGGTCTGGATAAACTGATCCTGAATAATAACTATGCCGATGCCACAAATATGAAGGAAGCCATCATCTATGATATGTATCAGTACCTCGGTGCGGCATCTTCCCTGTACAACTATGCGGAAGTATCCGTCAACGGAGAATACTGGGGTGTATATCTGGCCCTGGAAGGTGTGGAAGACAGTTTCCTTCTCAGGAACTACGGAGCCCAGGATGGTGAGTTATACAAACCGGATAGTATGGAGATGGGCGGCGGTAATTCCTCTTCGGGCTCTTCCATGCCGAATATGGGAAACATGGATTTCTCCAACTTCGACATATCGGACTTCAAGGATATGACTCCTCCGTCCGGTGAAGGTGGTTTCTCCTTCGGAGGCGGTCCGTCTCAGGAAGAAAGCAGTGACAGACCTTCCGGTGATTTCTCCGGAGGTAACTTCAGTTTTGATCCGAATAATATGCCGGATACGGGTGATTCCCGGCCTTCGGGCTTTGGCGGCTTCTCCATGGGAGGCGGCGGAGCTAACCTGAATTACACAGATGATGATCTGGACAGTTATTCCACGATCTGGGAAGGCTCAGTCACAAAAACCAGTAAATCTGATCATAGAAAGGTCGTAACTGCTCTGAAGAATATCAGTGAGGGAACGGATCTGGAAACTTACCTGGATGTGGATAATATACTTAAATATATGGCTGTACATACCTTTTCGGTAAACATGGACAGTCTCTCCGGTTCCATGGCGCACAACTATTATCTTTACGAGTATGATGGTCAGCTGAATCTGTTTCCCTGGGACTATAACCTCTCTTTAGGCGGAATGTCCATGGGGAGTGATGCGAATGCGACGGAGATGATCAATGACGCTATTGATACTCCATTCTCCGGCACTAAGTTCTTTGACGCCTTGCTTGAAAATGAAGAATACCTGACACGGTACCATGAGTATTTACAGCAACTGGTGGATGAATATGTGAACGGCGGACGGTTTGATGAAGTATATAACCGGATCAGGAATCAGATTGATTCTCTTGTGGAAACCGATCCCACCGCATTCTACCCGTATGATGAATACCAGACGGCAGCAGACATCCTGTATGAGACTATCAAGTTACGTGCAGAAAGCATTGACGGGCAGCTGGATGGTACGATTCCTTCCACGGATGAAGGTCAGCGTCAGGATTCCTCCTCACTGATCGACGCATCACATATCGATATTAAAGCAATGGGTCGTTTCAATATGGGCGGTAGCTCCGAAGGTGACTTCGGACGTTCCGATAAGATAAAAAAAAACTTGTTTCCCGGGATCCTCCAATACAGCAGAGGAAAACGGTCAGATGCAGGAAGGCGGTATGCCTTCCGGAATGCCTGACGGGTTTGATCCGGGGAATATGCCGGACCAGTCCGGCGGAGAAAACACCCCGGGTATGAGTAATTTCAATCCCGGATCCATGCCGGATATGGGCGGCTTTACACCTCCCGGTTCAAGTGATTCTTCAGCGGATGTTTCCCAGAGTAAGCCGGATAGTGAGATGCCTGCAGGATTCCCTTCTGGCGCAGGAAATGAGCGCCCCTCCTCCTTCTCCGCTATGCCGGGACAGTCTTCCCAGGCAAAAACCAGTAATCTGATCACATACGGAATATGCCTGGCAGGAATGATCACAGCACTTCTGATCGTAACCCGGGTCAAGCGTAGAAGATAATATAAAACAGGAGATCTCAGGATCCCCTGTTTTTCTTTGAATACGATTTATTTGCCGGACTGACGTATGATTTCTTCCCGGAGTTCTGTGAGCTTTCCGCTGGTGATCTCATCATAGTCATCCATATGGCACCCTTCCCTGCACAGTGTCATGCTCAGGTGTCTTTCGTCGTATGGTTTCCATACGGATAATCCTTCACCGTTGGGATTTCCTGTCCCTGCGAAATTCGCCCAGTATTTCTGCATTTCTTCAGACAAACGCCAGTCTTCACCGGTATAGGGTCTCCAAGACCCATCCAGTGTTCCGAATTGGTAACGGTTGTCGCAGGAATGCGGTGTTCCGGCATCGTCTCCCGGCTGCGGAGCGTCAAAGATATAGTGATATACCGGTTTCTTTCCGTTTCGATACATTGTTTTCGCAAAAGCTGTACTCTGGGCAGCGAGGTTTGAGCCGAACATCGGCGGTTTCTCACTGATACCTTCATCCACCGTACAGCCGATAATGATATCCAGGTCATCCAGTTTTCCCTTAACGATCATCTGGTCGATATCCTCCGGAAGAACATAACCGTCTGTATACAGGTTGAATCCGTTAAAGAACCCCAGTGTATCGTTGGCATCCCGCAGTGTTTCCGCACTGAGTCTGCGCATCTCCGCAATATTCCGGCATCCCAGCATCCGCATGAAATCGATGCCTTTCTGTTCCTGTTGTTTTCGTGTAGTACTTCCCATTACGGAACCGATACCGCCGGCCGACTGCACGGAGATACGGCGTATACTGTGTTCACTGAGCGGGGAACATACAGCCGCAAGCGCACATCTGCCCCCTGCCGACTGTCCGAATACCGTGATGTTCTCCGGATCTCCGCCAAATGCACGTATATTATCCCGGACCCACTTTATCGCCGCAATCTGATCCATCAGACCGTAATTTCCGGAAGAATCGTGACCGCTTTCTTCCGCAAGTTCCGGATGTACATAGAAACCGAAGATATTCAGCCGGTAAGTAACCGAAATCAGGATACATCCCTGCCTGCAGAAAGCATCTCCACAGTATTCATAGTCTGATCCATACCACTGCTGGCATCCTCCGCCGTGAATATAGATCATCACCGGGAGATTCGACTCCGGTGTTTCTGCCGGAGTATAGATATTCAGATACAGGCAGTCTTCGCTCATCTCCGGAGGATACGGATAATTTGGAATCAGGATATACGGATGCCCGCTGTCGTCCGTGACATCATCCACAGCTTCTGTCCAGCGGTCATACTGCATACATGCAGGTCCATAGGTATCTGTCACGCGTATTCCCTGCCAGGATTCAGGTTCTTGAGGGGCTTTCCAGCGTAGTTCTCCTGTTGGTGCTTTCGCATAGGGAACACCGCGGAAAAGCGTGTAGCCCGCATTGGAGGATACACCCTGCAGGATTCCGTATTTTGTCTGTACTTCTCTGATCATCCGATCACTCCTGTGTTATCGTATAGGTTTCTTTCTCAAAGTCCACATCCAGGGATACAGTGCCGTAAGCATTTCTCCATGTGATCTTCAAATAGGTTTCAACACAGTGTACCGTGATCTCCGCATCTTCCGAGAATACCGGACATGTGTTGCGGAAACGCAACAGATCGAGCTGTTTCTTCACGATATCCTTTTCCAGAAGTTGTTCCGCTTCTTCAAGAGAGAGATTTGTCCGGTTGATCTCCTTATGTCCTCCGGGACCTGCTTTCCGCATGGCTTCATAGTCATTCTTTCCCGCAAAGAGATCCAGATACCAGATCTGCGGTTTGCCCGGCATGAAGAGTTGAATCGCTCTTGCCAAAAGCATTCTCGCGTCACTTTCGCCCAGCGCGCTGTAATACGTCGCGTTGACCTGGTAATAGACGTTCTTTGCGCCGTGCAGATCCTTGACATAACCGCCGCGGCCAACCACGGTATCAATCAGTGTCTGGATATCATCTTCCGGTAATAATCCCTTGAGATCCAGCAGAGGAATTCCGTCATGGCATCCCAGCATGTTTACGGTACGGATATGGTTCTCAATGATCTCATCTGCCCAGGCTTTCAGGTATACGCCGTTCCTGCGGATAAACGCGTCAATGATCAGTCCCGGAAGGAAGAAGTCATAGACCATATATCCCTTCTCTGCCAGTAACTGATATGTCTTTTCTCCGTAACTCGCATGGATTTCCGGCAATAATGTCAGTCCGTATTCCGAAGCGATACTGTCGATCTTTCCCAGCAGATCCCAGGTTCCGGGATCATTCAGGAAATTTCTGGCACCCGGTTCTTTCGGCGCGTAGGCAAACGCATCCAGACGGACGATCGCCACACCGTAATCCGAAAGCTTCTTCAGTGTTTCTCTGTAGTATTCCCAGACCAGAGGAGACTTGATGTTCAGATCCATCTGTCCCAGATAACTGCGCTTCGCTTCCAGCTTTTCTCTCAGTTCAGGCGCATACTTCTCGTATGGTCCGAATCCGATTTCTGCCGGTGTCTTCTTCTGCTTCAGCGCTTCATTGACGATCCTGCATACTTCTGTGGCTGTTCCGTACTGCATGCCGAGATCTCTGACCAGTTCCAGAGGGTCCAGAGGATTGTAGATCACTTCCTGGTAGAACGTATTCCAGTACGGGACATCTCTTCCGTCCGGGAAACGTACCATCAAGATCGGCAATCCGGCTTTGCGGAAGAACATGTCCTTGATGATCTCGGGATCCGGCTGGATATATCCTCCTTCGGTCATTGTCCCGTGACCTTCCCAGAAACGGTTCCAGTCAATGAAGAAGTCCCTGTATGGTGATTCTTCCCCGTTGCGGATAATATCCTGGAACTGGCGGGAAAGCACAGAAATATGATTGAGGATGAAATCCATCAGAAGATCGATTCCGAGTTTGTGCAGATCTTCAATATCTTTCGGATCAGCCAGGGTCTCGGAGATCTCATAATCGATCAGGGAGAAGCCCCGGTCTAAATCGGTATTGAATACACTTGGCAGGATATAGAAAGAACGGAATACATCTTTGAATTCCTCTTTCTGCAGTAGAGAGACAATATCGGATAACCTTCCCCCGACACTGTCCGGGTAGGCGTTCAGCATTGTACCAATGCCCATTTTCTTCTGTTCCATAGTTCTCCTAAAAGTCTTCCGGTGACATGAATTCACCGCTCTTGGATAAGATGATCTTTGCGTATTTTGCCCGCTCTGTCAGTTCTTCCTGCTCGATTTCCAGAACCATTGTCGTAAAATCCGAATCGGTCTTTCCGTCACGGGCACGTAATCTGCGATGTTCTCTGGTTTCTTCCGGTGTGGAATTCAGCAGTACCGGGATGTCGATCCCGTTGATATTTCCATTTCCTCCGTGTGTCCATTCCAGAATCAGAACATCGGTTTCCGTAAGATCTACGGGGTCATACCAGCGTGCTTCTTCACTGCGCCCCATACGCTTGAAGTATATCTGGTTCTTCCCCTCCCTGAATGCCTGCAGGATCGCGTTGACTTCATCGTAATCCTGTTCAAGTCTTGTGCCGAGATACCCTTTCAAAGCTTTTCTTCCGGCTTCCTGGTAGGATTTCAGCCAGGGATATTCTTCTCTTCGTTTCGGATCGGGATCTTTCTCCGTTTCCCAGAGAGAAGAGAGTTCCTTCTGTACTTCTTCGTTATATTGTCCGGAAGAAACCAGTCCCTTGAGTCCGTTGGCGCGGAAGATGGAGAGACGTTCAGCATCGTTGTACAGAGGGATGCGGAACGGATAGTTGTCTCCGGACATGACATAGGTTCCTATCCCGCATTCATTCAGGTAATACGCCAGCAGAGACGCAATCTCACTCTTCCCTACTCCGGATCCTCCGAATACCGAAACAACAGCACGTTCCGTACCAAGTGCTTTCAATTCTTCAAGTAAGACCGGGAAGATCTTCTCTGCTTTATGTACGTGGGTTTCATCAATGCGGATCTTATCCCCAGGCATATCTCCGTGCGGCAGGTTCTCCGCAAGTTCGGGGAATCCCCGGAATTCCAGGTTTTCCAGTTTTTCTTTTAACATGTTTTACTCCTTCACCGTTTTGCGGATAAAGGCTGCCAGTTCTCTTCCCATACGTTCATGGGACTTCGCAGACGGATGTCCGGCTGCCCCGAAGCCTTCCATCATCACGATCACCGGGATGAACTCGAAACAGAAGAGTTTCTCGTCTCCTGTTTCTTCCTTGAGTTCATTGACCACATCACGGATCCGGTGATAGAGATAGTAATCGATCGATCCGAGGGAACAGATGATCACGGTATCGGGACCGTTCAGTTCACGTACTTTCTTCACGAATTCCTTATAGCGGTCATGGAACCAGAGTTCCATTCCTTCAACCGCATTGAAATCCCGGTAGAAACGAATCGGATTGGCATCGTTTGTCCCGAGATTCAGGACGATGACATCATTCTTGTGTGTATGAAAATCCCACTTCGTGAGTTCCCTGCCGTGTTTTGTTTCATAGAGTTCATCGGTATATTCGTAGATATCTTCCATGGCATGCATAGGCCAGAGAGGATGTTCCGGCTTCGCTGCGTTGATTCCGGATTCCGCGATCACGGACCACTCATATCCCAGTTCGCGGGCTGCCAGAGCTTCATAGGTGATCCATCCGTTTTCTTCCGATGTCTTGAACTCAAAAGAATTATTCGGTGATTCATTGCCGAAGCCGCAGGTAATGGAATCTCCGATGATCTCCATGACCGGTTTCTTTTCTTCCGGCAGGTCCAGGAATTCACCGTCGGTGACCACATCTGCCAGCCCCAGTTTCCCGCGGGCATTCTCCGAAAGCTTGATCAGACGCAGATCCACAGTCTTTTCTTCTTCACTTTCGTATACGGTGAGCCATTGTTCGGGTTCTCTGCATTCATGGCGGTATATGAGTTCATCACCAACTGCCGCCCCCAGACACGGCCAGTCTGCCGGAGGCTGAGGCATACCCGGCATCGCAGCGATTTGATCCGGCTCCGCATACACACGCACTTTGAGCGTTTTTCCGCGGAAACGGACAGTAATACCGGTACATGTCCAGTTCATGTAAAGAGCGTTCTTTTCCTCATCGTACAACGTTCTGCCGTGGATCCGGCATTTCGGTAAGAGTTCTTTTATCTTCATCCGTGATTTCCTCCTTTGACGATAAATCCATACATATCCCTGCTGGGCACATAATGAACCGGTACTTCTGTTACCAGATCACCCAGCCAGTCTTTCATATAACGCATACCCAGTTCTTCCCAGTTGAAGTGACCGATATTGATCACTGCCTTGGTCTTCCCCAGTTCTACAGCGTCACGTACATAGGAGAGTGTTGTCCAGTCAATCACTTCTCCCGGCAGGATCACATCTGCCTTCTTTTCCAAAGTTTCAATGACCTTTACGGAGTATTCGCCTGCCGTTCCGTCTTTCTTCTTGTAGTTCATCGGATAGAGATGGCCGACGAACGCAATTCTGGAAACGACCGCATCCGGATCACCGACATACCGCAGTCCGTTGAGACCGATCTTTTCAATGATCTCTTCACATAGTTCTCTCAGTGTCTCCGGTTCAATTGTCACAAGATAATGTCCGAACAGAACACTGTCGGGGTCAAGTACAGCCTTGTCTTCCCAGCCCAGGTATTTCAGCACACCGGTAAAGATGGAATCCGGACGATGCGCGTGCATATGATCGTGGTCTCTCCAGATACAGATACCGTGTTCATCAATCAATGCTTTCTTCTCTTCGTAGACCGTATTCTCAAAATCTTCAAACCACCCGTCTTTATCCGCGGATGTATAGAACGTCGGTTCGTGTACAACAATGAGATTCGCGCCGAGTTCGATTGCTTTACGCAGCACATGGATATTGGGTGTCAGCGCACATACGACACCTGTGCACTCTGCTTCCGGATCACCGGCCTTGTAATCATCACAGCCTGCGTATTCTGCCGGAAACTGCGGATGATATGCCAGGATCTTTTCGATTACTTCTCTGTTTTTCATCTTCCCTCTTCTGTGTAATATCTAAAGACTGCAGGTAAATCCGTAAACCGGATCCCCTTCGGAATTGAACAATTTAGCGACACAATAGTTTTCTTCACAATACCGGATCTGTATCTCCGGTTCGTTCCTGAAATTCCCTTTCAGAACCAGATGTTCACCGGTTACTTCCGCTTCGTATTCCAGCGATCTTTCCCCGGCGTACAGGAAGAGATCCTGGTGAAGGTCTCCGCGGATGTGTAATCCTTCCGCATGGTCAAACGTGAATTCTATACAGTCTTCACCACGCTTCACCGAAGATAATGACGGACAATCGCCGATATACTTGTCATTCCCGTAGACATGTCTCATGACACTTCGTCCGAGACGTTCACCGACAAGTCTCTTATGACGGGGATGGATGTTAAACTCTTCTCCGGCATCCAGGATACAGATATCATGAACATCTGCCAGTTCCAGGGAAACCTTGTGCTGCAGATGACGCATTTCCGCGTACTTCTTCGCACCGGTGATTCCGACACCGCGGAACGGAGCCAGTTCAACCTGGAAGAACGGAAGTTCTTCAGCCCAGAGTCTGCGCCAGCTTTGAATCATTGTCTTCATACTTTCGTCGTAGAAGTCTGCCCAGTCACGCGCGTCATCGTCTTCTCCCTGATACCAGAGGAAGCCCTTCAGCGCATACGGAGCCACCCGCTTCAGCATCATCTCATATAACCCGGAGGGTCTTGTGGCAGAGCGCGGTGCGATTGGATATGTCCCCCAGATACTGATATCCGGTTTTGGCAGATTCCCCAGATTCTTGAAGAATTCTGTCATATCCTCACCCATCATGAACCTGTCGTTGAATTCTCTCTGTTTTTCATCCGGTACAGGTACAGGCAGTTCCGAAGTCTCAATATACTTCCGCCAGTCGATCTGACTGCAGTTGTTTTCATATTCTTCCAATACCGGTGATAGTTTTTCGTTATTCTTCAGGTCTTCCATCGCTGTCCACGCAGATGCCGGTGTGCCGCCCCAGTTACAACCGATGATTCCCACCGGCACTCTCAGTTCTTTCCTCAGGATCCTTGCCATGTATGCGCCGACAGCCGAAAACATGATCTTATTTGACGGTCCTTCCCAGCGTCTCCAGAATCCCTGTTCGGGAACAGGTTCCTTCTCCAGATAGCCCAGGAACGGTGTCTGCGGGAAACAGAAGAAACGCAGGTCAGGATCGTCTTCTGAATTCTTCATTTCTTCCGCGTCCACGTCATATTTCATGATGAATTCCATGTTGGATTGTCCGCCCGCAAGCCAGACTTCTCCTACCGCAATATCCGTGAACTGCAGTACTTCACCGGTAACTTTGGAAGCGACTTTCAACGTGATTCCGGTTCCCGGCTCCTGCGGCGGAAGCACAACCTTCCAGAATCCGTTATCCGTGTTTGCGCACACACGATCTTCTCCCAGTTCAACGAGGATCTCGTCATCCGCAGCGCTTCTGCCCCATACCGGGATCTCCTTGTGCTGCTGGAAGACCATGTGTTCTCCGAATATTTCAGCTAGTTGTAATTTCATATTTCTTCCTCCTAGAGTATTCTTCCTTCAACATCCTTGAAGAAACGGTCACAATCTCTTGCGGTAAGCTCCGGCATTTCATCGGCACCGCCGTGTCCGAGATGCTGGTACATCAGGTATTGTGCTCCTGGAATGGCTTTGGCAACTTCCAGGGCTGCTTCCGGTGTCGCAAGAGGATCCAGCCCTCCTTCCCAGATCAGTATCGGGAAAGATATTTCGTGAAGTCTTTCAATCAGTTCTTCCTGGCTCTTTGCCTTACATCCGGTCATATCTCCCAGCATAGGCAAGGCAAAATTCTTCTTTCTTTCTGTGCATCAGGATATCCAGATGTTCCTCAAAGTTTTCTTTTCTTCTCTTAAGTCTCTGCGGATTCTCCGTAGGCCAGTTTTCGATCCAGGCAACCCGGGAGAGTACTTCTTTATTCCCGACGTATTCTTCCGCATGATCACGCATCTTCTTCAGCGGACCGGGCAGGTCTCTCTCCTCGTGGTATTGGGTGATTCCGTCACAGCAGACGTAGGCACGGATCAGTTCCGGCTTATGGAAGGCAATATACCAGGCCGCCCAGTTTCCGTGGGATATTCCTGTATAGTAAAACGATTTGATACCCATGACTTCCGCAAATGCCATCAAATCTTCACCCCAGACTTCGGCATAGTCTCTTAACGTTTCATCATAGATATGTTCAGATTCACCGTATCCTCTCATATACACGAGGAAGCAGTGATAATCATACGGAGGCTGTCCCAGTAAAGCCATGTGGGAGTCCTTGAAGAAGAAGTTCTGTGTTGACAAGAGATACTTATCTCCGCTTCCGTATTCACGGTAAGCCAGCGTAATACCATTTACTTTTACAGTCTTGATTTCATGCATGATGGTTCCTCATTTCTGTATCTGTTTCAAGCATAACAAAGCCTGTATATAAAAGAATTCAAATAAAAATTCTCTGTTTATAAATTTCTATTCTTTCTTTTTTTTGGAAATTCAGCATACATATTTACAAGGATTTTCCCTGTGTTCTTGGGATAATGAACATAGAAAACTGCGCTCCACCGAAACAGGCGGTAAAGAAAAGGAGGAATACCGTGGCTCGCGGGTCAGCATTGTGGAGACGTGCTGAGAATGTCTCATATCTTTATGTCGGTATGAGATGAGACAGGAAAGCGGAGGCGGAACTGTCAGAGCGGTCAAGAATGTCTAGTATAACATTAAAGAACATTAAGAAGATCTATCCGATCACAGCAGATGAAGTAAAATCCCGGAAGAAAGCAAAGAAACCGCAGGAAACTGCGCCGGCAGAAGGTTTTGTCCCGAATCTGCAGATCACCGATGAAGGTGTTGTGGCTGTACAGGAATTTAATCTTGAAATCAAAGATAAGGAATTCGTCGTACTTGTAGGACCTTCCGGATGCGGTAAGTCAACAACACTGCGTATGATTGCAGGTCTGGAAGAAATCACTTCCGGTGAATTGTATATCGGAGATGTCCTGTCCAACGTCATTGCGCCGAGAGACCGGAACATTGCGATGGTTTTCCAGAACTATTCCCTTTATCCGCATATGACGGTCTATGATAACATGGCGTTCTCTCTGAAACTGGCGAAGATGCCGAAAGATGAGATCGACAAGAAAGTACGCGAAGCAGCCAAGACCCTGGAGATCACCCAGATTCTGGACAGACTGCCTAAAGCTCTTTCCGGCGGTCAGAGACAGCGTGTCGCTATCGGACGTGCAATCGTCAGACAGCCGCAGGTCATCCTGATGGATGAGCCTTTGTCCAACCTGGATGCCAAATTACGTGGTCAGATGCGTTCAGAGATCATCAAGCTTCGTAAGAAGATCGATACAACCTTTGTCTACGTTACTCATGACCAGGTGGAAGCCATGACCCTTGGAGACCGTATCGTTGTCATGAAAGACGGCTTTATCCAGCAGGTAGGTGCACCGCAGGAAGTCTTCAATCATCCTGTTAACACATTCGTCGCAGGCTTTATCGGTACACCGCAGATCAACTTCTTCCATCATGTGCCGATGACCAGGAAAGACGGTGACTACTACATCACGATCCAGGGTCTGGATATCAAACTGGATGACAAGCACCAGAAAACCCTGAAAGAAAAGAATTATCCGGAATGTGAGGTCATTGTCGGCGTACGTCCTGTCCATGTGGAAATGGCAGACCAGGGTTTCAGCGGTGAGATCGAAGTATCCGAAATGATGGGCAGTGAGGTACATCTCCACATTAATATGAACGGTGATGATATCGTAGCTGTTATTCCTACAGCAAATCTGGATCTGGACAAGGTTGAGATCGGTGAGAAGTTTACATTTAACTTCAATCCGAGATTACTTCATGTCTTCAATGCTGAGACAGAAGAGAACGTGATCTAAAACATAAAGGTCCATACAGTGTATGGACTTTTTCAGGAGGAACTATGTATCAGAAGAATTATGAGGAATTAGCCAGGTGTATACAGGAAGATGCGGTGATCATCCCTGTCGCAAGACATAGAAAACCGGACGGGACGATGAATGTCGAACAGAACCTGAAAACCTGGAATGATGCGGTCAAAAGGTTTATCCAGACACCGTTGTGGCCAGAGGGACAGACACCGGGATACGATGACCGGGATCCTCTTCAGCCGGAACCATCCCTGATTTTCGTGCCGGGACAGAATACGGAAGAAAAGAGAGGAACGATCATCGTCAGCTGCGGCGGAGGTTTCGAGACCAGAACCGGATGCGAAGGATTCAACGTTGCGGAATACTTCTCCAGACATGGGTTTAATACAGCGATCCTCACTTATCGTCTTAAGCCTTACGGAAGAAAAGATGCCCTGCTGGATATCCAGAGAGCGATCCGTATGATCCGCAGCAAGAAAGATGAATTCGGTGTAACGGATAAAGTTGTATGTATGGGCTTCTCCGCAGGTGGTATGTTGTCCGGGAATGCGGCAACACACTTTGACTCCGGAGATCCGCAGGCACAGGATCCTGTGGAAAGAGAGTCCTGCCGTCCTGACGGTGCTGTATTAGGCTACGGAGCATTCGCGTTTGCGGGTCTTCCCGGAGGATTCTTTGTGGATCCTTTCTCCAATGTGATCCGCAACCCGTTCTTTGCGGATAAAGAAGAACTGTTCTATTATTCGCCGGAAGTGAACATCACGCGGGAAACACCTCCGTTCTTCATCTGGCAGACAAACAGTGATGATCCGCGGAATTCCTTTACTCTCGGGCAGGCACTGACGGCTGCAGGTATTCCCTTTGAGATGCATCTGTTCCCGGAGGGTGTACATGGTCTGGCGCTGGCAGACGGCAGGAACGATCTCGGGATGAATGTGCCGCAGACAGCGAAATGGGCAGAACTTTGTACTGGCTGGCTGGACAAGATTCTATAAGTTTATTCCTATACAGATAAGATAAAGGTTCCTCAAAGGAACCTTTCATTTCTTCTTCGTCTTTCTTTCCGGGAGTTCATCCCACATCTCTTCAATCATTTCCTGCAGAGTATCTCTGTCCTCCAGGATCGTACATACCAGCATCTCCTTTGCGCCTTCGTACGGCAATGCCAGATAACTGTCCGGCATATATTTCTTACTGGTTTCCGTAACCCGGATCAGTAACTCTCCGGACTCATAGATACCTCCGAAGATCCGGTCGTTATAGTAGAAGATATAACCTCCCATCATGCCGATCTGCCGTATTCCCGGTAATCCGCGCAGCTGGTCCATGACATATTCCATCATGTGTTTATTCTGTTCTTTTCCCATGATTTACCTCTATTCCTCCAGTAATTTCAGGAACTTCTTATCGGACTGTATTTCATTTGTGACATAACTTCCGTCCTTGAACAGGGCGTAGGTAGTGACCGGTGACGGTGTATTCTGCGCCGTGATTCTGTCCTGAATATGCACAGAGCGGAACGGCACTCCGTGTGCTTTGGCTATCTCTTCAATTACCGGTACATATTTGGCTGTAAACGGACACTGGTGTGTGTAATACAGGACATAACCGGTTTCTTCCGTATGCGGGTGTTTCGCGCATTCTCTGAACTTCGGAGACGGCGTTCCTGCCTCAAGGGGTAGATACCACAGCTGTATACCGTTATCGGATTCATCTGCCACGGCAAACCCCTTATATTTCAGGAACTTGGGATCTGCCAGGAATCCCCTTTTCTTTGCGGAAGACAGGATACATAACCCGGTTTTCCCTTTCGCTTTACTGTCCTCGATACAATACCCAAGCAGGTCATTCGCATATCCATGTCCCTTAAACGAACCGGATACCCACAGACAATCAATATACATGTATTCCGGGGCTTCAACGGGGATCCATGCGTTCTCCGCCGGGATATACTCAATAAAGCATTTTCCTCTTTCCTTACTCTTCAGGAAAACAAGACCTTCATCCAGTCTGTCTTTCAGCCAGGCTTTCTTGGAAGATACCTGGATATCCTTGTTGTTGGATATGGCACAGCAAATATGTTCCTGTTCAAGATTTTCTTTTGTGATCCGGATATATTCCATAGTTCTTCTCCTTAGATGGCAAATAGATCAATTTGTTTGTATTTCTCCGGCAGTGTACGCATATACCGGAAACAATCTTCCGTCGTATACAGGATCTGATGTGTCTGACATACTTCCCGGAACAGCTTCATCAGTTTCTCTGCATTTGGACTTGGCAGTTCGTAGGCATCACCGTATACTTTCATGTATTTCTCTTTCATTCCCGGAAATTGTTTGTCCAGGGCTGCATAATAGTATTCCCGGTCTCCTTCTCTCAGGGTAAGTCCCATGTTGAAACAGAGAATTCCCTTTACACCGGTACGTACACAGGCATCCAGGATCTGCCGGACATTCTCCTCCGTATCGTTGATATACGGCAGGATCGGGGTCATCCATACAACTGTGGGTATACCTCGTTCCTGTAAGATCCGAAGCACTTCGATTCTCCGCTTCGTATTACAGACCTCCGGTTCAATGATCCGGCACAGATCATCGTCATACGTCGTCAGGGTGATCTGTACGACACATTTCGTTTCCTTGTTTATTTCTTCCAGTAAATCAAGATCCCGGAGTATCCGGTCGGATTTTGTCTGAATCGCGGCGCCGAAGCCATACTGATGAATGATCTCCAGACATCTGCGGGTCAGACCAAGCTGTTCCTCACAGTGCATGTATGGATCCGACATGGACCCTGTACCGATCATGGCCTTGTGTCTTTTGGACCGCAGGGCTTTCTCCAGAAGTTCCGGCGCGTTTCGTTTTACTTCGATATCTTCAAACGGGTGGGTAAACTGGTAACACTTACTCCGGCTGTCACAGTAGATACATCCGTGGGAACATCCCCGGTAGATATTCATTCCGTACCAGCTGCCGCTGCCGGTCAACAATCCCTTCGCGTCGACATAGTGCATGCGTTATTTCTCCCGGATCGGATGGCGGATCACGGTCTTCTGCTTCTCCGGAGCGGTCTTTCTTGCGTCAGACAGATAGATTTCATGATGTCTTCGGGTATCGGAGAAATCATTCGCATAACCGTTTTCTTCGATGTACTTGTCCATCGCAGCGACAGTTTCCGGTTCGTCGTCATACGCGCCGATATGCATGCATTGTACGCACAGGCCTTCCTCCAGAGTCAGATATTCCACTTTGGAAAAATCCTGTTTCTTCTTTACGGACGCTTCCTGTTTTGCCCACGCAAAGTCTTCTTCTGCCACAAAATCCGGCAGACGGATTACGGAGATCCACTGAAACTTGTCTTTTTGTGTATAATCGACTCCGTTTATGCCTTCCTGCCACCAGAAGCCTTCCAGGGGCGGTACGACATAATCATAGTATCCCTCAATCTTATGATCACCCTTCTTACTCATCTTGATCGTAAAGGCTATGCCATACAACAACCCGATGGCTTCCTTGTATTCTCCGCCTTCCTGGTTAGGATCACCGCTGCCGCGAATAGCGATGTAATTCATCTTTGGTACAGTAATGATCTCCGGTCTGGCTTTGGGCAGGTAAAATTCTTTATATTCTTTCTTAAAGTCAAATGCCATGGTTATCACTCCTTCTGAAACGATCCAATCTCAATCAAATTCCCTTCCGGGTCCGCAATATAGCAGGTACGTTGTCCCCAGGGTTCTGTTACAGGTGCCAGGATACTCTCTGCCCCGGCGGAGATGACTTGTTCGTATGCTTTGTCTACTGCCGCGTAATTCTCAACACTCAGGGCAATTTCGTAGTGTCCGTTTATACCATGGCAGTAGGAGAAGGCTCTCCCCGTCATCTTTTCAAAATCTGTTTTTCTGTACAGCAGGAACAGCGTACCATCCTTTTCCAGATATACATTGGAGGTATTCTCTTCCTCCTGAATCTCAAATCCCAGTACATCCCTGTAAAAACGGATCATGACCGCCATATCATCGACCATAATGCCTAATCCATCCAGCTTCATCTATTTTTCCTCCCGGTAGATCTCCATCATATGTTCTGTAATCTTCCGGATCTTTTCACGGACTTCCGCCGGCTCCAGGATCTCTGCTTTATCTCCGAAGGTAAGCAGCCACGTAACCAGGTTCTCCATATCCGTGTAATCCGCGGTAAATAATAAGTATCCATCTTCTGTTTCGGTATAACTCTGCGGTCCGAATTCTTCCGCAAGCCTCCAGCGGACTTCCGGGGAAAACCGCGCTCTGACCTTGATTTCTCCGGGAAAGATCTTCTCATCTGTCAGATCCGGCATAGGTACTTCCCGGCAGGTAAAGGTTTCTTCGGTTAACTGTACATGGTCCATGCGGTTTAACTTGAACAGACGGTAGTCTTCCCTCGTCCTGCACCATCCCCAGACATACCAGCTGGACCAGCGGAAGATCAGATAATACGGTTCAATGATCCGCTCACTGTCTCCGGACGGCGCATAATAGTAAAAGCTGAGATGCTGTCTGTTTTCAATCGCATTCTGTATCGTTTCGATCTTTGGGGCAAGTGAATTCTTATACCAGGAAGACAAGTCGATCAGAATGGAATCTTTACCGCTGACAAACTCCGAAGAACCTGCCTGGATCTTTTCCATCAGCCGGCGGTAATACGTACTTCCGCTGACACTGTCCAGGCTTCGCAATCCGGCAAGGATCACCTGCATATCTCTGGAGGTCAGTAATGTCCTGTCCATACGGTATCCCTCCATAATACGGATCCCTCCCCCGGAGCCTTGTAAGGTAACAATGGGTATTCCTGCCTTGCATAAGTCTTCAATATCCCTGTTTATGGTCCTGCGGGATACTTCAAACTGTTCTGCCAGTTCCGGGGCAGTAACTTGTTCTTTCTGCAGTAACACGGATAATATGCCGATCAGCCGGTCAATCTTCATCTTTCATCACTCCGTAATTATCATAGCAAACCTAACAGGACAACTGTATGTCATGTTCCTGAAATAATCTGAAAAACATTCCCATCCAGTGTCACTTGCACAGTGCTAAAGTAATACCGAACATAAACCTTGCTTAACAGATAATATATCCTGTACCGTGTTGACCCCTTGTCTGTTCTCATCTAAAATTTGATAGTAAAAGACTGAATTACTCAGGTTTATCACGTACAAAGGAGGCAAATCTTATGAATACTGCATATTACAAGGAATATAGCCAGGCTCTGCACAGAGATATGGAATTCAAGGTATACGGACACAGCGGACGTCCGGTTCTTGTCTTTCCTTCCCAAAGCGGACGCTTCTATGATTTTGAGAATAACGGAATGGTAGACTGTATTCATGAGTATATCGATGCCGGCAGGATCCAGTTATTCTGCTGTGATTCCAACGATGACAACAGCTGGTCTTCCACAAGCTGGGATAACCGCAAGCGTATCGAGGCACAGGAAGAATACGTGGACTATATCTGTAATGAATTATGTCCCCGGATCTTTGACATTAACGCAGAAGCCAACAACGGCAATTATGCGGCAGGTATTCTTACGACCGGTTGTTCGATGGGAGGTACACATGCGTTGAATTTTGCGCTGCGCAGACCGGATATCTTTGCCGGATGTATCGCTCTTTCCGGCGCTTATGATGCCAGATTATTCTTCCCTGACTACTTCGATGATCTGGTTTATGCCAACTCTCCTGTAGATTACATCAACGGTATGCCGTACGATCACCCGTATGTGGAAATGTATCGCAACAGGGAGATCATTATCTGCTGCGGCAGAGGTCCGTGGGAGCACCCCATGCAGGAAGATTCAGCCAGGATGAAGGAATTATTCGACTATAAGGATATTCCTGCCTGGGTGGATTTCTGGGGATATGATGTGGCGCATGACTGGCCGTGGTGGAAGAAAGAGTTACCCTACTATATGAGCTTTGTCTGCTAAAAGGAGATGTTTATGAAGAATTTCGTGTTTATTTCTCCTACATTTCCTGATACATATTACCAGTTTCCCCGTGCCTGGAAAGAACTTGGAGGGAACTCTCTTTGTATAGCGGAAGATCCCTATGACTATCTCAGTGAATCCATGAAACAGGCATGTACGGAGTATTATCAGGTCTCATCTCTATCCGATTATGATCAGGTATACCGGGCGGTTGCCTGGTTTGCCCACAAATACGGTAAAATCGACTGGCTTGAAAGCAATAATGAATTCTGGCTTGAACAAGATGCCAGACTGCGTACGGATTATAATATCACTACCGGAGATGACGAAGTATCTGTCATGCGTTTTAAGAAGAAATCCTCGATGAAGGCATTCTATCAGAGAGCCGGTGTGAAAACAGCGCGGTATATTCTTCCGACATGTCCGGAAGACGCGGAAGCCTTTGTCCGGGAGGTTGGGTACCCGATTATTGCGAAACCGGATGATGGTGTCGGTGCCAACAATACGTATAAGATCCGGAATGAGGAACAGCTCAGAGAGTTCTTTGACTATAATGATCCGCACGGGTATATCATGGAAGAATTCATTACCGGTGAGATCTGGTCCTTTGACGGACTTACAGATCAGAATGGTGAGATCATCTACCGCACGGTCCATGTCTATAAAACACAGGTCATGGACGTTCTTAACGACGGAGCTGAGAATTACTTCTACTCTCTGCGTGAGATCCCGGAAGAGATTGATCAGAAAGCCGCAGGAGTTCTCCGTCAGTTCGGAATCAAAGCCAGATTCTTCCACACAGAATACTTTGTCATGACCCAGGACAAGGAAGGACTGGGTAAAGCCGGTGATCTGGTTGGTCTGGAAGTGAATATGCGTCCTCCGGGAGGATATATCCTGGATATGATGAACTATGAATGTGATGTGGATCTGTACCGGATGTACGCAAGGATGTGCATGTATAACGAATCTCCGGCAGAGATCTCCCATTCCTGGCATTGTGTTTTTGCGGGCAGACGTGATTACTGCAGGTATGCGAACAGCAGAGAAGACATGTGGAGAAATTACGGACAGAATATGTGCATGCAGGGACGAATGCCTGGAATCCTGCAGGGAATGGCAGACGAGTACTACATTGCCCGCTTCCGTACAATGCCTAAGGCGGAAAAATTTGCCGCAGATGCGTTTGCCAAACAACAATAAATACTCTTCATCTTAAGCGGTGAAGAGTTTTTTTCTGGTTTTAGATCAGGAACCGGTCTTTAACCGCGTTTTTAATCGTCCACATGCGCGGGAAGACATCTCCCTGCACCTTGAACCAATGTTCTTCTTCAGTCGGGAATACACGGGAAGTAAAGACTGCGTCACCATCATTGACAAAGATCTCGATGGAACTGGCATCCACAAAAATACGCAGATGGTTTAAACCATTGTCCAGAGGACGTGTTCGTACAGAGCCCTCTTCGGTATTGAAAGTAATACGCATGGGACTGCGGTCGATGGATATTTTGTGTTTCTTCTCATCATACGCGATCGTGATGCCGCCATGTCCCGCTGAATCCGTGAATACATTCAGCAGTACATCTCCGGGTCTGCAGTCGATCTCAATCTCTGCGGCTTCAGGTAAGGCATAACAATCCTGTTCGTTTGCGGATAGAGATACCGGGGCTTCCCTGAGTTTTTTCAGTTCAGGTAGTGGTTGTTGAATCAATCTGCGTCCGCGTACAGTCAGCTCCCGCGGAAGCGTCAAACATCCTGCCCACTCCTCATCATCCGTAGGATAGGAAACATCCGGCACTCCCATCCAGCTGATCAGGATCGCTTTATCTTCTTCCTGCAGATTATTGGCACAGGCAGCCGCATAGGAATCAAAACCGAAATCCAGCACATGGAACTGTCCTTCAGGTGTAAATGTCAATGTATCCCAGTTCATTGTTCCGAGGATATATCCGTTATGATTCCGGCTTCCTCCCCTTCCCGGTATCGTCAGGTGCTGAGGACAGAACAACAGTACTTCCTTACCGCCGATATGTTCTATGGACGGACATTCCCACATATCACCGAAATGTTCGTATCCCGGCACTTTCAGTTCACCCGCAAAAGTCCAGCCATGCTGCAGATCTTCTGAAGAATAGACCAGCGCGCATCCATCTCCGGATTTCGTCTGCGCACCGATGATCATATACCAAAGATCACGGTCAGGCACACGGATGCTCTTCGGATCCCGCTGATGTTCGGTATAGTCCGGATGAGATCCAAAAAGAGGCAGCGGATACTTCTCCGGCCAGCCGTCATTTCCGAGTCTTGCCAGACAGGTATATGCATGTCTGGTCCAGTCCGGATCACGGTGGTTCCCGGTATAGTACAGGTAGATCTTATCTCCTATAGGCATGGCAGACCCGGAATAAGCACCTTTATTGTCATAACCATCTCCCTGATCCGGCATCAGGCATACACCGAGATTCTGCCATGTCACAAGATCTCTGGATACGATATGATACCAGTACTTCAATCCGTGTACAGCACCCCACGGACACCACTGATAGAATAAATGCCAGCGGTTATCATGCCAGACAAACCCGTTGGGATCATTCATCAGTCCGGTGACTGCCTGGTTGTGGTAGGTCTGACGCCAGATAGAAGATGATACTTTTTCATAGAGTTCTTTCAGTTCCTGAGGATCTTTCAGATAGCGGTATTTTTCTTCTCTTGTCCATTCACGCATATTATTCGTCCTCCGTGTTATTTAACTGATGTTTACATCAACACACGACATATTTCTTTAAATACTATTGTAATTCATACATTCTTATCTGTCTGTAAGCGAAAAAACAGATATACTGATATCAGAGGTAAACGGATATGGGTAACAGTATCATTGTATTGATTATTATCGGTTTTATCCTGCAGGTTTTATTCATTAAAGCAGAGCATGAGGAGAAGTATCTGGCAGCGGATATTCTCAAGGGCAGTGCTTCCCTGATGTTCGTAATCATCGGCTATATTGCGTATACGACTGTAAACAATGTCTTCAATAAGATGTTCTTCTACGGCTTACTCTTCGGGATGATCGGAGATATCCTGCTGAATCTGCGCTTTGTTTTTGAAAAACAGGGACAGAAGATCTTTCTTGCGGGTATATTGGCTTTCCTGATCGGGCATATCATCTATCTTGTGGCATTGATTCCCCAGGCCCGGCATGTCTGGATCTGGCATTGTACAATTGCCGGCGCATTGGCAGCCGTGTGTCTTCTTGCCTATATCTTCAAGACCATGGATGTGAAGCCGGCGTTCAAGATCTTTGGTGTATTCTACCTTGGGGCGGTATTTATTATGACTGCGATTGCCCTGGGTATCGCTTTCTTCACACCTTCAAAACGAGCGATCATCTATGCCATAGGTGCTGTTCTGTTTACCGCTTCGGATGTCGTCCTGATCTTTAATACGTTTTCCGGTGTCACAAAGTTTTCTCTCCGTATCACCAATCTTACACTTTACTATATCGGACAGATGATGATCGCCTGTTCTTTATTCTTCTGAATCATCTCAATAAAATATTGTGTACTACGCATACTATCTTTTTTCTGGGTGTTGTTTATAATTCTACTATGAATAGAAACTATTTCTGGACACATAAGAATCATATTCCCGAAGGAATCGGGTACGGGCAGTTCACTCCTGCTCATTTTGTATGGATTGCCGCATCGGTTATTTTTGTGGCTGTCATTTCCTTTGTCTATAGTATTTCAGGGCTTGCGGACAGATATACCATACTGAGGGTGATTGCGGCAATCCTGATCATCATCGATGTCATAAAACTGGTTCTGATCGGTTATTCCGATGTTAAGGTAACGGAATACCTGCCTTTGGAACTCTGTAGTTTTGCGGCATATTTCATCGTGATAGATTCGATCTTTCCGGAGAATACGATTACACCGCTGATGTTACTGATCGTCTTTCTTCCTGCGGCGACCATGGCTGTTGTCTTCCCTACCACACAGACACTTCCTTCATTTAACTTCTATACGATTCATCAGTTCTTATATCACGATCTGATCATTGCGTACGTCATATCCCGTTTTATCAGCGGTGAGATTGATTTCAGTTATCTGGGGGTCTGGATATCGATACTGAGTACACTGGCACTGGCAGGTATCGTCTATGTTATCGATACTGTGTTTAACCGCAATTATATGTTCCTGCGTGGTACGGAAGGTAATCCCCTGCTGGAAGTGATCTGGAAAGTAACCAAGGGTGGTATAGCCTATACCGGAGGGCTTGTCTGTTTCTGTATCATCATAATTCATTTCTTCTTTCTTCTCTTTACGTGTATCCGGCTGATGATCTTCTAGTTTATTGTCAGAAATGAAATTGCAGGATTTCGGACGATTTGTGCAGTATTTGTGCCGAATCTTTTTTTTTGCGATATACTTTAGGATAAATACAGGACAAGGTCATGATCAAAAACGCAAGAAGAATGAATACAGTTCATTCGGATATCCGTGGTCCCCTTTATCAGGAAGCACTGCGGATGATGAAGGACGGGACATCGATCCTCAGATTAAATACCGGGAATCCGGCAGCTTTTGGATTTACACTTCCTGACAGTGTCAGAAGTGCCCTTCTGGATGGAATCGACAAAGCTGTCGCGTATTGTGATTCCCGGGGTATGCCGGACAGCAGAGAAGCAATTCTTTCTTATCACCGTTCAAAAGGTCTGCAGCATCCGGTCATGGAAGATATCTTCATCGGTAACGGTGTCAGCGAAATGGCGCAGATGGCAGCGATGGCTGTACTGGATCCCGGAGATGAGATCCTTGTGCCATGTCCGAATTATTCCCTGTGGTCCAACGCGGCGTATCTTGCCGGCGCAGTACCTGTATATTACCGCTGCGTAGAAGAGAATCACTGGCTTCCGGATCTGCAGGATATTGAGTCTAAGATCACAGACAGGACAAAAGTATTATTGATTATCAATCCGAATAATCCTACCGGTGTACTCTATCCGGAAGAGTGTGTAAAAGCGTTGTGTGATATAGCCCGCCGTCACGGACTGATCATCTTTTCCGATGAGATCTATGATCGTCTGGTCATGGATGGCAAAGTCCATGTGTCTTCCGCTGCCGCGGCAGAAGATCTTCCGGTCATTACGTTCAACGGTCTTTCAAAATCGCATATCATCTGTGGTTTCCGCTGCGGATGGATGGTATTGTCTTCTCCGGACGGTGAACTCAACGAGATCCGTGATGCCCTGGAACGTCTGTCTTCCATGCGTCTGTGCGGCAATACCCTGACACAGCTGGTTATACCGGCTGCGTTGAATGATCCCGAAAGTACGAAAGCAATGCTGGTTCCGGGAGGAAGATTATACGAACAGAGAAAAGCCGTTGTGGACGTGATTTCCCGCAATGATGGTATCAGTGTAGTACCGAATGACGCTGCTTTCTACGTATTCCCCAAATATGACGCGAAACGTTTCCACATTTGTGATGACCATGACTTTGGCATGGGTGTACTCAAGGAGAAACATATCCTGATTGTACCAGGCAGTGGTTTCGGTTATCCCGCACCGGATCATTTCCGGATCGTGATGCTTCCGGAAGCAGATGAACTGGCAAAGGCAGTACAAGATATTGCGGATTATCTTCATCAATTATAAATACCGGGAAATCCCGGTATTTTTTCGTTTAGTCAGAGTCTTTTCTTACATACCAGATTGGTATCACCGCGAATAGCGCTACAATCGCTGCTGCCATGAATAACGCGTACGGAGGCACAAATCCCTCACCGTTCATCCCCATCGCATCCAATCCGATCAACAGAGATATGATTGGTCCCACGATCATCGGGATCAGCACCATAAAGCACATCCGCACACCCTGGAAACGCCCTTCGGTACCTTCCGGAAGATAGTCCTGGAAAGAAGAAGTAAATGCCCCGGTCAGAGATAATATACCACCCATCATCAATACTCCGCCAACGTACAGGATCAGGGTTTTCGTTATCCCGGAAGTAAACTGGATCATCCAGAAAGAGAGGATACCCAGAATCATAATCGTGAGTAAAGGATAATAGAAATGTTTTCTTCCCTTCTTGTCAAATAAGATTCCCATGACTGCGGTAAAGACTGCCGCGCCGACGATGATCACTGCCATCGGAATCACAAAACCATCTCCCAGGCCAAGAGTAACGATCAGGAAGTTGATCAGATAAGAGAAGAATGTCTGCTGGGCAATACCGATAATACACGCGGCAGAAAGACAGATGTAGATCATCTTGTTGTTTCTGATGATCTCCTTTTGGAATCCGTAGAAAGTTTCTTTCAGGTAATTCTTTCCCTCAGCCTTCTGGATACCCGGCGCATCCTGCAGGACAAACAATGCAAGGATCCCCGCCACGATTGGAATTATACCCAGTACGATGAAGAACAGCGCGTTACTTTCATTTGCGGAATTGTACAAACTGCCGAGACCGACGAACACGATAACTACCGCAATCACCGGCAGTATTGCAAGAATGGAGTTTAACTTGCCGCGGTTGGTCTTGTCGGTGACATCTGCCACCCACGCGTTGAACGCCGCGTCGTTGGATGTGGAACCCGCAAAAGTCATTAAGCAGTCAAAGAATACAAGGAGAGCCGCAATCAATCCTACTCTGGACGCGTCTGCCTTCATCGGCAATAACGCAAACAACATGATGGTAAAGCCCCAGAAGATATAGCCAAACGCAATAAACGGCTTACGTTTCCCGGTTCTGTCACTGAGTCCTCCCGCAAAGATGGTCGTTGCGGTAGCCGCAACAGCGGATAAAATCACCATCAGCGTGGTTACACCGTAAGACATGTCTGCCCTTCCGGAATTAGCAAAGATATCCTGCGCAAATGTCGCAAAATACATATTCTCTACGATCCAGGCAATCTGTCCGACAAGCCCGAAAAAGACTGCGGAAAACCATACTCTTCCGCCTAATGGTGTAGATTTCTTTCCGTCCATGAGTACCCCTCCTGAACAACTATCGTTGCTTATACAATGTCATTATATACCACATGCGGATAAGTGCAGGAGAATACGAGGCTATATATGATTTGGGAAAAGAATATTTCAAAAGACCTCACATTTCCATGCGAGGTCTTTTTTACTTGTTCTGAATACTACCGATCAGGATACACCGGAATCAGGATTCCACGGAATCTCCCGCAAGCGCCGCAATGGCATCTGCCAGAAGCTTGGTGTTCAGATCAATCTGTTCCATGGTAATAAATTCGTTTGCCACATGGACGCTGCTTGGGCACTTGTAGCCTTCCGGACCGAAACTGACCGCGTTCTTCAGGTGCCTTGCATAAGTACCGCCGCCGATTCTCTGCGGTTTGGCATCTGTTTCTCCGGTACGTTCAATGAAGACCTTCAGCAGTCCCTGCACCAGTTCCGAATCTTCCGGAATGGAGAAGCCCTGTCCATAGTACCAGTGTTCCAGGGTTCCTCCGGCAGCCTGTGCGGCTTCATCCAGTTTCTTGTGGATGAAATCGCCGTCTATACTGGTAGGTACCCGCAGATCCAGTGTGATAAAGAAACCATTCTCATCCCAGTGCATGACACCGAGGTTGCATGTCAGTCTGCCCGAATAATCCTCGAAGTCCAGCCCCAGATTCTCTCCGTAATAACCCATACCGAAGCTCTTTACAAGACCGTCGATACTTTGTTTGTCTTCGGGTGCAAGGGGCAGATCCTTCATGAGGTAAATCAGTCCCTGCAGCGCATTGGCACCTTCCCACGGCAGTGATGCATGGCAGCTCTCTCCCTGCATTAAGATTTCCGTGCCTCCTTCTGCCGGTGTCAGAGTCCATTTGAACTTTTCCGGCATCTCAATGCAGGAGACACAGCTGCGGACTGTCTGCAGATCCAAAGGGACAAATGCTTTTGCTGTTCCCGGAGCAATATTTGGTGCCTGCCCTGCATCCAGACGGATTGTTGACGCGTATTTCCGCACGATCCGTCCGCCGCAGCCGCTCTTTTCAGAACTGACAACCGGATAGTTCGCATCCGGGCTGAAAGACATATCCGGCATACCCATCTTCTCAATATAGTAATCCACACACTTCATGCCCGTTTCTTCATTACAGCCGAGAATAATACGCACTTTGCGCTTCAGGGGTATGCCTGCTTCCTTGACTGCTTTCAAAGCATAGATGGACATGATTGCCGGTCCCTTGTCATCCAGCGCACCACGGGCATACAGTTTATCATCATGAATTTCTGCCGCAAACGGAGGATACAGCCAGCCGTCCCCCGTAGGCACGACATCCAGATGCGCCAGGATTCCGAGCATCTCATCCCCTTCGCCGTAATCAACATAACCACAGTAACCATCCAGGTTATGGGCTTCAAAACCCAGTCGTCTGGACATTGCCAGTGTGCTTTCCAGACAGTCATTGACATCTTTACCAAACGGCATCCCGTCTTCCGGGGCACCTTCCAGTGACGGATAACGCAGACATTCCTGCATATCCGCAATCAGCTCACCCTTGTGGTCATCAATCCACTGATCTGCTTTTTTGTTCATATTTCCTCCTTGTATATTTCTATTCTGCATGCCAGGCACTGATGCCTGCTGCTTTACTTGTATATTAACAGGTATGCGGCTGAAATACATCTGCCCTATGCATAAGAAATGGCTTCACAAATATATAACTTTGACTAGTCTGCTTTTAATGTATCCGTTCAGATCATTCAGATCTACTCCTCTTTAGTGTTCAGAGACTTAAACCGTTGTATTTCATCCTGATCTTCAGGGTTTTTCCGAAAAAAACATGTCTGCTTTACAACAGACATGTCTTTATGAGTTACCCGGATAATCAGGTTTATTTGTCTTAGTAGTTCTCAGCGTTGACTTCAAAGTATGCCTGCGGATGCGCACATACCGGGCAGACTTCCGGAGCCTGGGTTCCGACGACAATATGACCGCAGTTACGGCATTCCCACACCTTGACTTCACTCTTCTTAAAGACTTCCTGGGCTTCAACATTCCTCAGCAATGCGCGGTATCTTTCTTCGTGATGTTTCTCAATTGCCGCAACACCGCGGAACTTGGCTGCCAGTTCCGGGAATCCTTCTTCTTCCGCTGTCTTCGCAAAGCCTTCATACATGTCGGTCCACTCATAGTTCTCACCGTCTGCGGCTGCCGCGAGATTCTCTGCGGTCGTACCGATGCCGTTGAGTTCCTTGAACCACATCTTGGCATGTTCCTTCTCGTTGTCTGCTGTCTTCAGGAACAATGCCGCTATCTGTTCGTAGCCTTCTTTCTTGGCTTTACTTGCAAAGTAGGTATATTTGTTTCTTGCCTGGGATTCACCGGCAAACGCAGCTTCCAGATTCTTCTCTGTCTGGGTTCCTGCATACGGGTTCTTCTTCGGCTCTTCCACCAGCTGCAGGTTATCTCCTGTTGCCTTGCACAGAGGGCATACCGGCTCTGTTCCTTCTTCTGCTTCAAACACCTGGCCGCAGATCAAACATTTGTAAGTCTTCATTGTCTTCTTTTCTCCTTCTTTATTAAATGTTAACTTTTCCAGCAGACACGCTGCTGTTTCTGCCTGTTTTCCTTCCGTCGTTTTGACGATTTCTTCCAGCATTTCTCTGGTATTTTCTCCCTGCGGAAGCATATATCCTGCTTCGCGCATGATGTCTTCCGTAACTAACCGGATCGATCCGGCAGCTGCTGTCATCAGGCGGTATAAGCCATCCAGTTCCGTACCATCCGCAATCTGACGCGCTGTCTGTTCTTCCCGTGACTTCTGCTGCGCAAAGTCATAGAGTACCTGCCTTACCTGGTCATCTTTCACCTGAGGAACTGGATACTCATACGGAACCATACTGATTGCATGACTGGGACAGGCATCCGCGCATACGCCGCATCCGATGCACCTTTCCACATCAATGACGCTGTTCTCGGTATCGGAAGCTCCGGTCGGACAGACATACAGACAAAGACAATCCTTTGTACAGAGACGTACATTTCTTACCGCAAACTTCTTCATCTTCCGTCTCTCCCTTCGATCTTCTCAAACTTCCATGCCGGGACCTTGCATACAGGACAGAGTTCCGGAGGTGTATCTCCGATATAAACAAAGCCGCATACCGTACAAAGCCATACCTCTGTACCTTCCAGCATCGCTTCTCCTTCCCGCAGATATCTGCCGACTAACGATGACAACATCCTGGTCACCTTCTCACCCCACACACAGCTTCTGGCTGCGCCGCGATCTTTCGCTTCGTCTGTGCATGCCCGTACAGCCGGATATCCGCTGATATCCTCCGCAAGCATCTGCGCAAGTTTCTCCGTTTCCGCATCATTTACCGGTGTGATATTGGCGGTAAAGTATTCTGCCAGCTGACGGAAGAGTTCTGCTTCTTCGGGTTTATATTGTTTCTCACAACCCCGGGATAGATTTGAACATACTGCTGCAAGCTGCCCGGCAGAGAGCTTTTTCAGGTCTGTCTGTGCATACTTCAGCGTGGATGAAGAAGATACGGTTACTGGTTCTTCAGCCTTGAAATCCGCCTTTAATGCCCCGCAGAGAGGACATTTCCAATCTTCTGGCAATTCCGCAAAAGGAATCTTTTCTCTGCTGTCATCATAAACATAACCGCAGATCTGGCAAACATATCTCATACGCGTGTTCCTCCTGTATCAGAAATATCGCAATGATGCCGTATCGGTTTGAAATCGTCCGGAATGAATTGTATATATCTGGTGATACTCTCTATCTCAATGTTATCGTTACTCGCTGTATGCGTCAATTTGAAACTTAAGCAGTACACAAAAAGAAACGGATATTACGAAATTAATAACTATTTATATTTTGACCATCCAACCAATTTATATTACTATTACATTGATATATTCGTACTTACCGGAAGATATGCCTCGTACAGGTCATCTTCGTACTTTGAAAATACGGATCACAGGAGTGAAAAGATGAACATACCGCTGATTACAGATATCCGTGGAAACTGCCTGGATGACGGACCCGGCATACGTACCATCATCTTTTTCAAAGGATGCACACTTCACTGTATCTGGTGTCACAATCCTGAAACATACTCTTCCAGCCCGGAACTATCCGTGTCAAGGGATGATTGTATACGATGCGGCAGCTGTGCGCCGGTATGCCCTCAGGGTGCCATATCCCCTCTTCATCCGGAGATCACCGACCGGGAGAAATGTAACCTCTGTTTTCAATGCACCGGACATTGTCCGTCCAAAGCACGCCGGAGAGTAGGCATACCCATGACCGTGGAAGAAGTTCTGGATATCTGTCTATCTGACAAAGCGTTCTATGATGTTTCCGGTGGAGGAGTAACCTTCAGCGGCGGAGAACCCGGTATGTATCCGGAATGGACAGGTCAGCTGGCAAGACAACTGAAAGATAACGGCATATCCGTATACATGGAAACTGCCGGCTGTATTCCCTACAGGGAAGTCAGAAAACATCTTCTTCCTTATCTTTCCGGTATATATATGGATATTAAACTGATAGATCCGGAACTGCATAAACGATACTGCGGCAGAGACAACCAGGAGATTCTCGGCAACTTCCGGCACTTTCTGGAAGATTCAGAAGAACTGGGATACGAATTCCTGCCTCGTACACCTCTGATTCCCGGAATCACCGATACGGAGGACAATCTGAGACAAATCGCCGCTTTCTACCACACCAATGGAGTTACCCGTACACAGCTTCTTCCCTACAATCCCACCTGGTATCCAAAAGCAGAGAAACTGGGAATCCGGATCAACGAAGAACTAAGCGGACTGCAGCAGCCGCAAAGTATTGAGCATCTGCAGAAATGCCGGGATATCTTTGAGGAAGCCGGTATACCATGTATATAAATTTCAGGAAACAGTTATGAGCAGCACCATGAACAGACGCATCGCAAATCTCTGCACAGCCGGAGTACTCCGGTATTTTGCGCTGGTTTTTACCCGTGTCAGGAAATACAGGGAATATCTGAAGACAAAAGATGGGTGGAAACAGTTCTCCATCGGTATTCTGACCGAAGATGGTTCCGTCTCCCAGAGTATCTGGTTCTCTGACGGTAAAGCCACTGTCAATAATACAGCGAAAGGCGCAGACACAAAACTGATCATCCAGGATACCGGCGTTTTGAAACAACTCGCGGTACTTCCTCCAAACGAAGTACTGAATCTGATTCTGAAGAACCGGATGAGGATCAGCGGGAATGCCGCTAACATGGAGTTATTCAATTTACTGATCTCCGTTCTGATGAAAGATCGTCAGATTGCCCAGATGCGTGCGCAGGCCGAAGAACGGAAAACAAGCGGACAAGCCATGGTTTCCGGCAATAGTACAAATACTCATTCAAAACGCGGGATGACCTTTTTGAAAGCAGAAAGTACTGACCCGGGGGTGAAGTATCTGAATGATGACCCTTACCTCTCTGCCTGGTCACTTGAAGATTTTCCGCGTCTTCAGAAATTCCTGAAGATCCATCACGAAGTACGTCCGGCAATTTGTATCGAAAGAGCGCAGATCCTCACCGATTTCTTCCGTTCCGAGGGTTTTGAAACACAAACAGATGGTACCCCATGGATACCGGAGATACGTCAGGGACGTGCTTTCCGGCACCTGATGGAGCAGAAAAAACCGATCATACGTAAAAATGACCTGCTTGCCGGCACAACTACATCCAAAGAGATTGGTGTTCCGCTGTATCCGGATGGAGCCGGAGTCATGTTGTGGGGTGAACTGTTAACTGTCCACGAACGGGTGCTGAATCCCTATCAGCCCCTCAGTGAGCAGGAAATCCGGGCATTGAATCAGGATATCTTCCCGTTCTGGTCCCACCGCAATTTCCGGGAATATGTCCGTGACGTGTATCATGAGCCTTTAGGTCAGCAGCTCGACGAACGCTGCGCAGCGACTTTCCTGTGGAAGACGGTTGCTCTTTCCCATACCGTTCTGGATTATCCGAAATTACTGCGTCTCGGTCTTCGCGGGATCCTGCGGGAGATTGACGAAGAGATTGCCGGCGGAAACACTTCTATACAAAAGAAACAGTATCTCGAAGCGATGAAGGATACGTGTCAGGGGATGATCACCTATGCGCACCACCTGGCTGAAGAAGCCCGGAAAGAGGCAAAAACAGAGACAGACCCAAAACGGAAAGAAGAACTTTTACACATCGCTGAAACAGCCGCGCACTCACCCGAGCATCCTGCCCGGACACTGGATGAAGCAGTCCAGGCAATCTGGACACACTGGATTGGTGTACACATGGAAAACACCAATGCCGGTTTCTCGCTGGGAAGAATGGATCAGTGGCTCCAGCCTTACTTTGAAAGGGATATGTCATTACTAAACACCGATACAGAGAGGAAAGCCTATCTGGCACATGTCATTGAACTGATCGGATGTTTCTATCTCCGCTGCCAGGATCACCTTCCGATGATACCGGATATCGGTAATTACTTGTTTGGAGGAAGTTCTTCGGATCAGGCAATCACCCTGGGAGGAGTCACTACTGAAGGAGAAGATGCGGTCAATGACATGACCTATATCTTTTTGAAAGTAACAGAGATCCTGAGTATGCGTGATCCGAATGTGAATGCCCGCTATCATCCGCAGAAGAACAGTCTGACTTATCTGAAACGTTTATGTGAAGTCAATGTCCATACTACATCCACGCCTTCCATACACAACGATGAAGCGGTCATGCGTTCACTGCAGGGTCATGGATATACGCAGGAGGATATTCGGAATTGGGCGGCTACCGGCTGTGTGGAACCAACCCTCTCCGGAAAACATATGGGACATACCAACTGTATGATGTTCAACATGGTATCTGCGTTGGAAATGGCCATGTATAACGGGTATCACCCTTTAATGCGCTGGCATCTCGGTCCCAAAACCGGGGAAGCCGGGGATCTGCGGACATTTGAAGATTTCCTGAATGCTTTCTTTACGCAGCTGCAGTATCAGGCAGACCTCGCCTGTGAATTCAATCATCAGCTGGGTGAAGCACACGCAGTACTGCGGCCTACTCCATTCATGTCCACGCTGATGGACGGATGTATCCGCAGCGGTAAAGATGCAGTAAAAGGAGGAGCTGTATACAATACTTCCGGTACTGCCTGTATCGGTCTTGCGGATGTTGTGGATTCCCTGCTGGCTGTCAAATCATTAGTCTATGACCGGAAGCTTTATCGTCTGGAAGAGATTACGGAAGCCGCCGGGCAAAACTTTGAGGGCTATGAAACAATGCGCAGGATCATCCTGACTGAAACTCCCCGTTTCGGGTCTGGTAATACGGAGGCAGTAAACATGGCCAACCGGGTTACTTCCTTCGTTCATGACTGTTTCCGCAGACATACGAATTACCGCGGCGGTCCGTATACCACAGGTTTCTGGTCCATGTCCAACCATGTGGCTTTCGGCTCACTGACCGGTGCCCTTCCCTCCGGAAGACTGGCGTATCAGCCGTTTACTCCCGGGCTTACACCTGAAGCCAACGCATCCCGTAATCTTCTGGATAATCTGAAAGACGTTGCGGCTCTGGATCCGGTGAACCTGGATAACAATATTGCGTTTAACGTGAAGGTGAATCCTTCGCCAATGGACAGCCATGAGACCACAGTAGAACATCTGGCTTCCTATGTCCGTGCTTACAGCAAACTTGGAGGTATGCAGATGCAGTTCAACGTTGTCTCTTCCGATACAATGCGGGCTGCCATGGCGGATCCTGAACAGTACCGGAATCTGATGGTACGTATCTCGGGATATAATGCATACTTTACGGAATTGAACCGTGATTTACAGTTGGAACTAATCCGGAGGGCAGATTACAAGATATAGTCTATAATCGGGCGGACAGCATAGTATAATATTCTCAGAAAAGGAGATCTGAATAATGAAATACAAGAAGATCTTACGTTCTTTCCTGGCTGTTGTGATGACTGTCTGCTTATCCGGATGTCTACGGGTCAGCGTTGATATCAACGTGAAAAAGAACGGAAAAGCCGATGTTTCCGTTTTGTATGCGACTGTTGACATGTCTTCCATGACAAATGACAGCAGCTCTTTAGGTTTAACACCGGAACAGGTTGAAGAATACCGCAGTGAAGGATGGGATGTTGCTGATTACAATGAAGATGAATATGCCGGATATATACTCTCTCAGAAAGACATGGATCTTACCAAGGCAGACTTCGTCGAGGCCGGTGAGGGAACAGTAAAAAAAGAAGGATCTCTCTATATCGTTGATCTCTTGCTGTTTTCCGAAGAAGATCAGACGAATCTGAAGACCTATGGATCATTGATTAAATCCGCAGGAGGATACTTCAATGTTCGTGTCACTCTGCCGGTGAAGCCTGAAAAACATAATGCGACATCTGTATCCGAAGATGGAAAGACCCTGGAATGGGATGTCCTGGAAATGGAAGCCGGAGAACCTGTACACCTGGAAGTGAAACTTCCGAATATCATGCTCTATGTCATCCTCGGTTTAGCAGCAGTTGCTGCCATAGCCGCATTCTTCCTCTTCAAAAAGAATTCCGGTAAAGAGAAAACTATTCCGGACACTGTTCCCGTACAGGTAGTAAAAGAAGATGTACCTGAGGAAAAAGCTGAGCCTGTCAATACAGACGAAGTTCTTGAGGAAAAAGGAGAACCTGTCAGTATAGACGAAGTACCTGAGCCTGAAACTCCCTCAGAAGAAAAACCGGAACAATAATCAGTAATTGACATAGTTCTCTTCAAGCCACCTGGCAACCCCGTCTTCATCATTAGACAGCAGGATGCCGGTGGCTTTCTTTTTCAGTTCTTCATCCGCATTTGCGACCGCATAACATTCATCAGCAATTTCAAACAAGTCCAAATCATTCTTCCCATCCCCGAAAACAACCAGTTTGTCACAGTCCATCAATTCCTTTAACTGTGAAACAGCTGCTGCCTTGGACGTTTCCGCAGGCATGATCTCCAGCCATTGATCATGGGTATAAATATCTTTTTGATAGACGCAGTGATATATGTCTTTGTACTTTTCATAGCACGGATATAGTTTTGCCGGTTCATCGATACAGGTAATGTAGAACTTGTTTCCTGTACGCAGATCTTCCGGAGAGGTAACCGTACGGATCCGGATATCCCCTTTGCGGCTGTCGGTAAATCTCTTCATTCCGGGAGAACGCAGGTCCGGAACAAAAGACATTTTCTCCCTGCCGTCTATATGCGCGTATATGATGGGATAGATCTCCTTCGCAAACAAACCGTCCAGCAGTTCGTCAACCAACTCATCAAAATAATTCGCGTACAGGATTTCTTCTGTTACGTTATCTGTGATAAATGCCCCGTTATAGAGGATCAGCGGTATCTCTGCACTGATACCTTCCGTAACCTTCTTAGCTGTTACCAGAGACCTGGCTGTCGCATAGGAAAACAACATCCCCTGTGTTACCAGTTCATTGATCACCTGATTCGTATACGCGGATGTCCTCTGATCACTTCTGAGCAATGTCCCGTCAAGATCAGAGACGAATAGTGTCTTCATTCTTTCTCCCCTGTACCTGAAAGTATTATACCCTACCTCATTCGTCAAAACAGAAATAATCCCTGTTTATGACAGAGATAGGAAAACCGAATTGTACCGTATACGGAGGAGAATGCTACACTTAACGTGGAGATATTTACGGGACGGAGGTGCGCGATGAAAATAGATAAAGACTCTCTGAAAAGCAGTCTTAAAGCCCTGCTGATCTCACTTGGTGAAAGTGAAGAGAATGCGGAAACAGTTTCCGGATATATGATGATGTGTGACGCCAGAGGTGTAACCACCCATGGTTCATACATGGTGAATCCGGTGTGTGACCGCCGGGAAGCCGGTATGATGGAACTGCCTACACAGCTGGACATTGTCATCGACAGCGGCGCAGTCTGTGTGATTGACGGCAATGACGGCCTCGGACAGGCAGCGGCAGATAAAGCCTGTGAGATTGCCAGTGCCAAAGCCAGAGAATACGGGATATCCGCAGTACTGTTACGGAACACAAACAACGTAGGCGCGCTTGGTCCCTACACGGAAAAGATTGCCGCCAGGGGAATGATCGCACTGATGTGCTGCAACGCTTCACCGGCCATGGCCCCCTGGGGAGGCAGAGAACAATTCACCGGTACCCAGCCTTTCGCCATCGGTGTATATACCGGGGAAGAACCGGTATTCAGCGCGGATATGGCTACCGCAGCTGTTGCCCGCGGTAAGATCCGGCAGGCCATGCGGGAAGGAAAAACAATACCTGAGACATGGGCGCTTGACGCTGAGGGAAAACCGACTACGGATCCGGCAGAAGCGATCCGCGGTATATTACTGCCCATCGGCGGTCCGAAGGGATCAGCCATGGCTCTGGCCATTGATATCGCAGCCGGTATGCTTTCAGGATCCGCGTATGCCCCGAATGTCAAAGCTATTCACTATCCGGAAGGAAAAGCCGGTGTCGGCGGATGTATTATCGCCATCGATATCGCCCATTTCATGGATCTGGAAGAATTCCGTGCAAAGATGCAGGAATATCTGTCATCGATCCGGAACATGCAGAAAGCCGAAGGTGTAACCCGCATCTATATTCCCGGAGAGATTGAATACGAGAAGACTCTTGCCTCCTATGCGGAGGGAATCAGCCTCTCGGATACCGCTGTTGAACAACTGAACCGGAAACTGGAAAAGTACGGTATACCCGCACTTGTGCCTGTTGAATAAACATGAAGATAAAACCGGGAAGTAATCCCTTCCCGGTTTTTCAGTTCTGTCCTGCCGCAGGTACGTACTTCTGCAGTAATGCGACTGCTCTTGTCGGATTGAAGAATCCGCAGACACAGGGTGTACCGATCCTTACCGCTCCCTGTTCCGGAGTCATCTTCCCTGCTTTAACCTTGTTGATCGTATCTTCCACCAAAGTCCGGGAAATCAGACCATGCCCGCACATGGTAATAAACTTCATGATATCTTCTTCAGGCAGTTTTTCGGTTCTGCCCCACACCTGCAGGGAGAGATTAACCGAATGTGGTTTGATTCCGAATTCACGGCAGAGTTCTTCCACGTCACTGCGGGAACCGGAGATCGTGACAGATACACCGAGATCCATCGCAATCAGCCTTCTCAGCATCTCCCTTATTTTCTCTTTACTGTCGAAACAGCAGCGTATTCTGGGGACTTTGGTAAATCCCTGCTTGATTTCATCTACACTTACTCCGGAGAGGATGGTTCCTGTCTCATTGGATCCGGTATTGACAGGTCCTACATCCCACATTTCATCCAGAACCCTTCTTAGTTTATCCTTGGCATCCGGACTGTTATTTACCCCGTTTGCGATCGTCACCAGCAGAAGGTATTCATCCTTCAGTTCTTCATACGTGCCTCTTCTGTGCAGTGAATGTGTCATTGTGCGTTCCTCCTGTCTCTTTCCTCTTTGTCGATAACATAGGGTCTGCCCAGACCTACATTGACCTTGGAGTTGAAACGCGGTTCAAATCCCATATTCCGGCAGAGTTCCAGAGCAGGAATCGTACCATCTTCGTCATAACAGCACACCATGTCAAGAGAGAATACCGTGTTGACTTCCTCCGCAATCTCTCTGACCTTATTGAGTACTTCTTCTCCTCTTTCGAAGGGAATCGTAAACTCGATGATGGCACTGACAAACCTCTCATCAAGGAATTCTTCCTTAAAGGTACCTTTCACGGGATCTTCCAGCAGATCATACAAGGGATTGCAGTCTTCCAGTTTTACACCCAGTTCAGCCAGCGCCGTAGTTGCTTTCTGGATCTCTCTGACATCTGTCCCAAGTACCGGTCTGCCCAGTTCCAGGCAGAGTCCGAGTTCACCGCGGCACACTCTTCCGGTAACGTCATTAGTCTTGACTTCTTCGGTACCACGGCCGGGAACACCGGTCAGCGGATGTGTAGTGGAAGGGTCACTGAAGAATCTGCGCATTCTGCGGCCGATACTTCTTTCTTCTTCAGGCAGTTCATAGATTGCGTCTGCCGGGCATTTCACTACCCTTCTGCGGATACAGTTTCCGCACTCCAGACAAGTATCCTGATCAATTACTGCTTTTCTCTTGCCTTCCGCGTTAAGCCGGATGGTGATCGCATCCGCAGGACAGTACAGTGTACATATACCGCAGCCGATACACTTGTTCTGATCAACAATCATGATCTTCTCCTTTCTGCCGTATGATAAACGACATGTTCTCATCCTCAAGGTAACAGAGAAGACAGCATATGTATAATTCAAAAAAAAAATCCTGATAATCAGCTTTCTTTATAACAAAATTATGTGTATCCCCTCTTCTACTGCAGTTATACCAAACATGGTATACTTCCGGTATAGAGGAATCTTGTTCCGGAAGGAGAAAACCATGAAGACGGAAGACTGGCAGATCCTGGCATCCCTGTATAACACAAAGAATCTAACCAAGACCGCAAGATCCCTGTATCTCTCTCAGCCGGCGTTAACAGCACGTCTGCACAGTATCGAAGAAGAACTGGGGATCGAGATTGCTGTACGTTCCAACCGCGGTATCTTGTTTACACCGGAAGGAAAATACCTGGCTGGAAATGCCGCTGAAATACTCGACCATATTGACCGTGTTACCGAACAGGCGCAGATGATCCGCCGCCGGGAAAACGCCATGATCAACATCTGTGCCAATTCCACATTTACCCGCTATCATCTCCCGGAGATCCTCTTCCGCTACACGGAAACACATCCGGATACCCGTTTCTATATCAAGGTTTCAGCATCTTCCGGAATCCGGGATTTCATCAATACCGGTGTATGTGACTGCGGATTCATGAACGGACAGCCGACAGGCAGACTTCCCGGAAAAAAGATCGTCACCCAGCAGGCCTATATCGTCAGTTCACAGCCCATTACTTCCCGGGAGTATCTCGGGGATACGCCTTTGATCATGCATAACACGGATATTCCTACCCAGCGGATCATCAACGCCTGGTGGAAGAGTTGTTTCAGCAAGAAACCGGAAGTTATCATGGATGTGACTACTCTGGATACTTGTCTGGAGATGGTGATGAAGGGATTCGGCAACGCTGTTGTCTTCGGGGATTTCTGGTCTGCCCGATATCCGAAACTATACAAGGAAGCTCTTTTCCGTGATCAGGATATGCCTTTTACCAGGGATACCTGGTTCATCTGGTGTGAAGATATACCGGCATCCCCGGCAGCTGACTTTGTACGCTTTATCTGTGATGAACTTGATGAGGATTTCTTCCGTACAGCCAGAGAACCCGGAGAGTATCCCGGACTATCCGTACTGGAGGAATAAAAAGCCGGATCAGCATGAATCCGGTTTTCTTTCGCGATGATAAACACTCAGTGGGCTCTGCCTGATGCGCCGCTGTATTCTTTCCTCGACAGCCAGCCGCGGAAGATTCCTCCTTCAAGAACAGAAGTGATAATAAAGAAGATATCCGCAAAGATGATAAAGACAAAAGAAGGAATCAGGATCCGGGTGTATTTCTTACCGCTGAACGTACCGGTACGGATACAATGTCCCATATGAATCAGATAATACAGAACACCCAGGTTGAAATACAGCAGAAGAGCCGCATTCTCACCAAAACTAATCCAGGCATCCTTCGGGAAGAAATCCCCGGTATTGAGCACACTAAGTACGGTATTCAGTACAAGCAGGACAATCTCCACGACAAACAAGATCCGTGTTACGTTTAACATCACACCGCCGCCGATACCGACGCCGCCGCCCCAGGTTAACCCTGCCCGGCTGCAGAAGTGCTCAAACACCTGCATTAACGGTTCATTCTGCCGTCCTTCGATAAATCCGTTGTTGGCGATACAGTATACGCTGAATTGCATATCGTTCTGCCGGCAGTATTCCTCCATCTCCACCATGAACCGGAGCACATGGGAAGGAACACCATCTACGTATAGAGGCAAGCCGAATACTACTGCCTGCGAGTCACGGAGTTGTTCGAGTATACGGGCATGGTCTGCCGGTGTACGCAGTTTTTCATTCGTTTTCTCACCGCGGACAAACAAGCTCTGCAGGTAGAGAAAGTACGAAGAAGCACAGAATCTTTTTTTCGGACTGCAATTAATGAATATGGTTTTCATAATTGTTCCTCCAGTTCGGTAAGATTCTCAAGGAATACGACTTCTGAGCGTTGATAACCATCATTGATCGCATTACGTTCTGCCATATAACGGAACGTTTCTTTTTCGGCATCACTGATGTCTCCGTAAACAACTACCTTCCAGAGATCATGTTTGCCGTAGCGCAGAGTATGGTGCATCTGCCTGCCGCGATAAGTACTGAATGGTGTAGATGTACCGATGGAACGATCCAGGATATTCTTTACGGCAGCGCTGTAGCCGCCGTACAGGTTCTTCGTGACGATCACAAGCTCATCTGCCTTACCGATCAGCCGGCATACCTGCTGAAGTCTATCCTTCATAAAACATTCCGCAGGATGTTTGGTCCAGCAGCCAAAACATCCCTGGCATGGCGCGTATTTGCCGTCTGCGGCCAACGCAAGATCACATCTGGACTGCATCATTTCATCATACTGATTATCCAGATCATACAGAATCACCTTCATTATCCTTCCTCCTCTGTGGTTTTGTCCCGGGTATTTCCATAGTCCCGGCCGGTTTTCAAGCGCTGAAATTCCTCCAGTTCCTTAATGCAGTAATCACACCATTCACGCTGCATCTTTTCATACATACGTCCGAATTCAATCGTAAGTTTCCAGTAGATTGCCTTTTCCGGATGTCTTATCGCCTGCCGGTACAGGTCTACGTTGGCAGAGGCCCCCTTCCCTTCATCAGGAAATACTGAATCATTCCGGAACATCTTGAAGAAAGCGATATTCTCTTCTACCGGCAGATCACCCATGAAAAAGGTCTTCAAGAGAAACGGATTCTTGTATCCTGCAGGTATTTCATCTTCCCGCAGCCACCGTACTAATTCATCATGACCGGCAGGGGTGATGGAAAACACGTTCTTATCTGGTTTGCCTGTTTGTTCAACATGGGTCTGAGTGATCCATCCGGCTTTCTCCAGTGTTTTTAATTCCCGGTAGATCTGGCTTGTCTGCGCCGTCCAGAAATGACTTAGAGAATCCCTGAACACTGTCATGATCTCATATCCGGTTTTATCCCCGTTATCGATCAGACCAAGGATACCGTGCTTAAGCATGATTTCCCTCCTTTGATATTCCACTTATGGAATATGATATCATCCCGTCAGAGACATTTCAACAGATGAATCATGCACCTAAAAAGACCTTACGTGAATTACGTAAGGCCTTATTCACAAGGTCCAGCGCGATTATTCAAATTCTTCCGCAAATCGTTTCCCTGCTTCTTCTAATGCGGGCAGCATATACTCTCTGCTGAACCGTGTTACCGGAAGACGTTCAACGGTTTTCATATTCATCTTATCCAAGGCATACTCCATGACCTCAAGACAGCGGGTAACACCATTACCGCTTCCTCCAGCGCAGGCGGTGATCATCACTTTTTTGCCGTCAAGAGTGTGATTGTGGTGACGGTCACATCTGCGCATCCGGTCTATAAATGCTTTCAGACATTCGGTCATATCATGCCAGTAAACTGCAGTCACAAATACGACTCCATCTGCCTCCTGCACTGCCGCATACACATCCGCAAAGCCATCCTGGATCACGCATGTTCCATCACTCCGGCAGGTTCCCCAACCGTTGCCGCAAGCCTGACACATCCGGATATCTGCCTGATTCAGCCAGATTTCGTGAATCTCTGCACCTTTTTCTTTTAGTCCGGCAACGACTCTGTCTTTCGCAGAAGCGGTTAATCCATCAGAATTCGCACTTGAATATATTACTGTTATTTTCATTATCTTATTCCTCCCTGATCATCCGTTATTATCATACTTCAGACAAAATCTATTCAGGAATACTGAGGAATAACGTATCTCTTCGCTAATATGTACAAAACAAATTCTTTTGACAGCTATCACGGAGTTTACCTGTATTGACAAAAAGTATGAAATCATCCTCTGAATTCTGTTTATAACGTGTATATGCATCGGATTTACTGTATATTTATAGTAAGAGAACTATAAGCTTCAGATGCACTGGAAGCAGAAAGGGTATCATATGAAAAGGCTATCTTACAAAAAGATCATTTCTGTCTTTCTTTCGTTGATGATGCTTGCGGGAAACACGCAGGTACATGCGGAAGAACTACCTCCGGAAGAAACCACTCCCGAAGAAACAATACTTGTTGAAGAACTGCCCGCGGATGAGCAGGTTCCTGCAGAAGTACAGGAAGAAGACGAGGAAGAAGTAGTGGTCCTTGCCGGCAATGAGGAACCTGATGAGCCTGCGGATGAGACAGAGACGGATGAGACAACAGAATCGGTTGTTGAAGAGGTCAACGAAGTACAGACTCTCACAGTAAATGAAGATGGTCCTGTATTTGACCTGCCGGAACAGTTATTTCTGCCGGTATGGTATGAGAAACAATACGAACTTCCGTTCACGCTGGCAGACGGATATAACGCAGCTGACATTGTGTGGTCGACAGACAATGATAATGTTGCCCTGATTGAAGAAAAAGACGGTGTCCTGTATCTTTCCACAAAACAGGAAGGTGAAACAGTGATTACCGGCAGCCTGAACACGGGAGACGGAGAAGTCAGTGATTCCGTACACGTTATTACGGCGCACTGGTTTGAGCCAAGTATCCCGGGGATGATGTTTGAAGCTCCTGGCGGAGATCCAAAAACATTTACTGTTATGGCAATCAATGCGGCAGCGGAGATGAACTACACGGTATATTCAAAGGATCCTGCGATTGCTTCTGTTTCTGTTTCCGGAGACGGCAGCACCAAGACCGTAACCATTACGGCTGTCACCCCTGGCACTACAGAACTCTATGCCAGAATCACGGACCCCAACGATCCTGCGAAAGAACTTGATAATACTTTCCTGGGTGTAATTGTCTGTGACCCTGAAGCCGTTCTGGAAGACCTGAAGATCCTTTCTTTGGATGATGAAGAAATCACTGAACTTTATCTCCAAACCGGTGATGATCCAACCTGGGTCACTGCGGATATTTATCCCGGAACGATTCTTCCCGACAAGCTGCTTATGAGCAGCACAGATCCGGAAGTTGCTTATGCGACACACGGACCTGCAGAACTACCTCCTTCCTTGTTCTTCATCCATGCCGGTAATAAGGCTGGTACAGCGGATATCACCTTCTACATGGAAGGAAGTGATGTTAATGTTGTTATTCATGTTACCGTGGAAAAAGGAGAACCGGAGTTTAGCATCAGTGAGGAATTATACCTGCCGATCTGGTATGACAATGGTTATGAACTGACAGTTTATCTGTCTGAAGAATTTGAACTTGATGATATTGAATGGACAACGGAAGATGAGGGTATCGCCTGGATTGAAAAGCGTGAAGGCATCCCATATGTGGTAACGGACATGTCCGGTGAAACAACGATTACCGGTACGATTCATACAGAAAACGGTGATCTCAGTGATTCTGTCCTTGTCCACGTGGATAACTGGTTTGAGACAGACTGTCCGGGTATGATGTTTGAACGTCCCGAGGGATCACAGACATTCCATATCCGTGCGGTTAATCAAGCTTCAGGTAAATATTACGAGGTATATGCACAGGATACGAATGTTGCGGAAATCACTGTCACCGGTGAAGGAGATGAGAAGACTGTCACCGTCACTCCTGCCGGGCCTGGCATGACTGTGCTTGCAGTACATATGCAAGATCCCAACCAGCCGGATTTTTTCCTGGAAAACAATATCCTCATGGATGTCATCGTCGGCGATCCAAATGCCGTACCGGAATCCATCAATGTACGCCGTACTGACAACGGACCGATAGATGATATCCATCTCAGAACATCCGGAGATCCCCTCTGGGTCGTTCTCGATATCGAACCGAAAAGCGTGCTTCCTGACCGTATTGCGTTTGAGAGTGATTATCCGGAAGTTGCCTATGTAACGGAAGGTCCGGAATTCCTCAGTCCTTATCTCTTCCAGGTCTTCCCGGGAAGCGAAGAAGGTAATGCGGTGATCACCTTCCATATAAACAACAGCGATGTCTCTGTATCCCTCAACGTTACGGTCGAAAAAACGATCTTCTCCTTTGGTCATAATGACATGGTTGTTCCGGAGTGGGAAAATTACACACTGGATTATATTCTGGATTATCCCGGTGCCACGCTGGATGACATCACCTGGGAAACCGATAATAACGACCGTGCTGAGATCGAGGTCAACGGATCCACAGTGGAACTGTTTACCTATAACAGCGGTCCCGTCCATCTGACAGGGATCCTGCGTATGGATGGTGAGGAAATCGCAAGGCATGAAATTAACGTGAATATTGTCCAATGGTTCGATTCAAGTACCTCATTTGTGAAATTTGCCGATCAGAATGCTGAACCGCAGAGTGTCTGGCTCGCTCCTGAAGGTCCGGTCAAAAACAGAGGTATGGATTATGAGTTCCTCTCTGCTGATGAATCTGTCGCTGTACTGGAAAAGACCGACAATATGGATGAATTCGGCAGGACAGAATACATTATCCGGCCATTATCTCCCGGTAATATCCCCGTCTTATTTGTCAGTAAGGATCCTAATGATGAATCAAGAGATTTATCTGTCCGTGTTTTAGGTATTAAGGTATGTGATAATTCTGCTTTAAAGAAAATCATTACTGTCAGCGAGATGGAAATGCAGCCGAACGAGCACACTGCCATCCGGATCAGTACGGACCCGGATGTTGTTGATCCTGCCCATATTTCCTTTACAAGTTCCGATGAATCAATTGTACATATCGAACGTAGTTCCTGGAATGAATATATGTACATGCTTGAAACATTCGACAAGGAAGGTACCGCAACCCTGACCTTCTCAGAAGGAAAAGTAAAAGCCACAACAAAGATCACCGTTACCCGCTTTGTCAACACTGACAAAGACTACTTCCCTCTCACCTATGTGGAAGGTGCGGCAGAACAAGGCTACAGTGATATCACCGTAACACTGAAAGGCAAGGTTGCTGGTTATGAACCCGTATGGGAAGTCTGGAATACCGGTGAAAACGAAGAAGACCACTTCCCGATGGAAGATCCGGATGACTGGCCTTTCACTGTTGAAAAGATTTCACAGAACAATGACGGAACACAGTTTATCTATCGCGTAAGACCCGTAAGAGAAGGACAGGCACAGATCCGGTTTATTTCAAGAAACAACGAGACCAATTACTGGGCTGACTCATGGACACATGTCGATGTCAGAGGTCTGGAAAAACTGAGATGGGCACCTTGGCGTCTGGAAGAATTCAATGACCCGGACAGAATCTGGCATAACAATGAAGATATCTGGCTGGATCTTGAAAACGGTGATGCCCCAAACATCTGGTACCAGGTCTTCTACACCGAAGATGACACCATGCCGGAAGGTATGCCCTCAACTGCGGAAGAACTGCTTGCCTCGGAAAACAAGCTTTACTGCAACCGTTTCCTCAAGGTTGACTCCCCTTACTTTGACCAAAGCAGAATGTGGATCGCAGCAGCAGCTGTAAAACAGGGATGGGCAACATCTGACCTGCTCTGTGTGAAACTGAATGTTGAAAATGATTCCCTTGACGGTATCTGGGACGATGATTACAAGCAATACATCATCGACAACAACCTGACCCTGACAGACTTGAAAGGCACCCTGCACGTCTTTGGTATTCCGGATGAAGCACTATACACCGGGGATAAGATCACCTTTGAAGATATCCGGGTATGGTATGGAACACATCAGCTTGGTGAAGGAATGGATTACAAGGTCACTTACTCCAACAACGTTAATCCTGCCCTTTCCACTGCCAAGAAACATCCGACAATCAAAATCACCGGTATGGGTGAATACACCAAGTCCTATACGCAGGCATTCTCTATTGTAAAGACACCTGTGGATGTATTTGATGATCGTCTGGCACAACTTTCCGTCACGGCATCTGCAACAAGTTTTGTTACGACGAACAAGACAAAATCCGTTGTACCGAAGCTCAATGTCTCGCTGATCTCCCCGAGCGGAAAGAAGACAGCCTTGAAAGCAAATACGGATTATACCGTCATGTATCTGCCAATCTATAGCAATGATTCAGGTGAATACGGATACCGGGAGCATTATGATACTCCGGTTGCCAAGATTCAGGTCACCGACTCCAAAAACTACCGGGTCCTGATCGTACCGAAAGCGACAAGCACGAAGATATCCGGCTTCAACCTGGATAATATGGATCTTGAAAGCGATGTTCTGCAGGAGTATTGCCTGTATTACATGCCGATGATTCAGGTGTACTACAATGCGCCGGATTCCCCTGTCACGCTGCTCAACATGAATGACGCTAAACTGTCGAAGTCTCTCGGGACATTGAAGCTTACATACGAAAACGGATATGATCCTGAGGAGATCCAGAAGCTCTTCACAGAAGGAAAGATCAAGGTAAAGATCGGCAAGCAGGCACTGAGACCAGCTATAATCCGCAATAATGGTTCCCCATTCCCTGAAGTCATTGAAGATGGTGACTACATCATCTGGGCCGGGAATCTCAGAGCCGGGAAGAACACGCTTGATCTAGGCGGTACATACGATTTTGAAAACCCCAATCCGAATACTCTTCCTGTCATTGGCTCCAAACAGGTTTCCTTCAATATCGCGCCGATATTGAATATTACATCGAAAACCGCGGTTGTTACAGGGCTTGTTTCCTCTGTAGCGCTAAATGAACACAATTACTTCCAGCTTTTCAGTGAATGGGAAGATGAGGAAGGGAATTTCCGCTGGGATCCGGATATGAATAAACTTGCGGTAGACGGGAATGCTTCATCTATCCAGTTGAAGGATAAAAAAGGTAATATTATCGACCCGGATAACTACAACGTATATATAGACAACTATAACGGCAGACTCGGTTCCTTCAAGGTTGTCTTTGAAGGCAGACCGGAGAAAGGCTATACCGGGAAGATCACAAAGACTGTCAAGATCGTAGCTGCGGATCTGGCTGAGCTGCAGAATTCCGGCAGACTCCATGTCTCTTTCCGTGACATGGATGGTCCTGAAAATACTGCTGAGTATTCTTCTTCCGGCGCAAAACCGGAGATCCGGGTAGTTGTTGAAATGCCTTGGAATCCGGAACATGAACTTTCCCTGGGTAAAGACTACACTGTCACCTATAAGAACAATAAGACTCTGGGTTCCATCGCTTCTGTAACGATCAAGGGCAAAGGCTTCTACAAAGGACCTCTGGATACAGGTCTGACCTTCAAGATCGTACAAGCAGATCTGGAGTATATGCACGACTACAGATCACCGTTAGATGCACAGGCAGCGGATATTGTATATAACGCAAAGGGTAAGGCAAATTACTGGAAGTCTGTACCTGTCATCTATGACAACGGGAAGGCACTGAAGAAAGGAAAAGATTACCAGATCCTGGAAACAGAGTATTTCTATGGCGCAAATGTCTATGATGACAGAGGTGTGATCATTCACTCCATGGATGAACGGATTCCGGATGGTGCGAAGGTACCGCTCGGAGCAGAGATTCACGTCGCGGCGCATATCCGGATGCTCAACTCCAACTACACCTACAGCGGAAATGAGGATGAACACTGGATCCACATGAATTACCGTATTGTTACCAAGGCAAAGAAGATTTCTTCCGCAAAGGTAAAGGTCAATGGCGGTAAAGCCGTCTACCTTGGTAATAACTGGGATATCGTACCGCCGGTTACCGTTACTCTCGGTAAAGTTACACTCAGCGAAGAAGATTACGAAATTGTTGATATTCGTAATAACTGGCTGATTGGTACAGCATCCATGACAATCAAAGGTAAAGGCGAATACTGGGGCACGAAGAAGATCACCTTCAAGATCACCAAAACACCTCTGAAGTAATATCTGTTACCACACAAATAAATGAATCCCGCATATCATATGCGGGATTTTCATTCTTCAGATCAGAATAATGACCGGACTGATTATTCATCGTAGTTTGAGCAAGCTTTCATATCCTCATAGAACGAGTATGGTACAAAGAGATCTCCCCTTCCGCTGCCCAGTTCTATATCAGGCTTGGCAGCTCCGTGGAAGTCAGAACCTCCGCTTTGTTTCAAAGAAAACTCTTCAGCCAGAGACACTGCTGTCTTCTTCATCTCCGGGGTGAATTCCGTATATTCCGTCTCAATTGCGTCAAGCCCTGCTTCTTTCATCTCCGGTAGAAATTCTCTCAGTTCTTCCGGAGTCAGATTGAGGAGCGGATGTGCCACGATTGCCGTTGCTTCAAAGGTCTTGATGAAACGTACGGCTGCGGCTGACGTAATTCTTCTGGCAGGAATGTAGAATCCATTGCCTTCCTTGAGGAGAGTATCAAATGCTGCGGAAACCGTCGGAACATAGCCTTTCTGCTCCAGGATACGCGCAACATGGGAACGGTTGAATATATCGCTTCCGGATAAGGCAGCAACTTCTTCAAAGGTGATCTCATATCCGGCTTTGACAAGGTTATCAATGAGTATCTTGTTCGCATTTGTCTTGGCTATATTGACGAGTTCCAGGAAGTCTGTAATCTCCTGCCAATACTCTTCCCGGAAGAACAATCCTACGATATGGATCTCTTTCCGGTGCCATTCCGTCGTAAACTCACATCCAGGCACAGTGATTACCGTACTTTTCTTTCCGGCTTCCATGAATTCCTTCAGACCTTCCGCAGTGTTGTGATCGGTTAATGCCAACGCTGAAAGACCCTTCTCTTCTGCCAGAGAAACAAGTTCTGCAGGAGTTAGGGTACCGTCAGAACAGGTTGAATGAGAATGAAGATCACAACGTTTTTCCATATCTCTATCTTACTACTATCTTACATTTCCGTCCGCAGACATATAGTTCTTCACCAGAATTGTTTTCTTGACTGCTAATCTTACGATGATAGTTTGACTACGATCGTATCATCAATCATCTGCGTACAACCCGGATATGGGAAAGCAGGCATATCGATCACTTCCTGCAGAGAACTATATTTCCAGACATCTCCTGAAGGTACCAGATCAATCGGATATCCCATGATATTATTCAAATACATGCGGTAGTTATTGTAGTAATTGATTGATATTTCTGATTCCAACGTCCTCCCATGAAGGTCTTCATATCCCAGCTTATGCACGATCACATCAGAGTATTCCAGATGACCTATAAAAACGACTCTTGTTTTTCCGGGAATATAGCCTTCTGTTGATTCCATGTGATATAGAACCCGGGTCATCAAAGAAAGTGTTTCTTTCTCTTCCACCATCTTCTTTACATAGACCTGGTTGGAATAAACCATGCCAAAGAAGATCAAAACTGCCGCCAGAGTTGTAAACACTTTGGAAAGAGATCTTTTCAGTTTTATTTCTGTATCATGGGGAACTAGTTCAAGAAACATGACGGCTCCGAGATACAGCATACTTAAGGGGAAGTTCAGCAGAGTATCCGTGTTTCCATAGAGCAAATAGATAAAGTAAGCTGCTAAGGGACTTAATATTAACAGAAACAAAACAGTAATTCTCTTCCCGGTACTCTTTGTCCTGACAGTGAGTAATACCAGTGCTGCAGAGACACAAAGAAGAAGAATGTGTACATAACCGGCAATTCTGCTGTAAAAAGTCTCAGGTCTGACCATATACTTAATCACACTTTTGTATAGACCCAGGATCATTCCAAACAGATGAAAATCACCAGATAAAACCGTTGCGCTGGCAACACTGTTATAACTATGGGAAGATGCATCCGAAATCATATTGCATACTTTAAAGGACAAATAATACAATCCCAGGCTCAGGACAAAAACCACAAGCATGACTGCAGCACGTTTCAGACTACCCTTGTTATCTTCTTCCTCGATACATCTCCTGATCAGCCAGAAAAGGCAAACCAGCATGCAAGCTCCGATATATGCCTGATACAGTGCGAGTGAAAGAGTCAGAAAAATCACAGCAATAACATACCTGTACTTTGTTTCAGCGATTGTCAGGCAATACGCAGTGATCATACTGAACAGAAGACTTAACATAAACAGATCGATACAAAGCACATAAGCTGCGCTCGTTATGGTAATCGTCGGAGAAACACACAGAAGACCACACAGCAGAATGATGGAATTCCGTTTACGGATATTCAGAATCTTTACCATCAATATGATACTTATAGTGAGATAAACGAGAGCTAATATGCCAATCAAAAACGGAGCAGTGATTTCTCCTCTGAATTGCAGATATATTGGCTGCATCCACCTTCCCCTGCCAACCTGTTTCGGAATGTCTACACCACCCCGGAATATTCCCAGTGAATCACTGTTAAATAAACTATTTGTATATCGGTATAAGTGGGCAATAACAGAAAAAAACAAGACAGACCGAAAGACCGGAATCACTCTTTCATCGTTCTTGAATTTACCCCACAAAAAGTTATCATTACTGCTCATATATCTTTATCCTTTGTCAATTCTTGATGATTTTGACTGACGCTATCAACTGGTAAATATTTCTTGTTTCATAAATTCCAGCACCTGTTCTCTGTTCTTCAGTCCGGCAGAAGAACCGGCTGCTGTAGTACAAATCGCTCCGCAGGCATTCGCAAAGCGCAGAGCTTCTTCCACAGTACCGCCATGAAGTAGTTCGCTGACAAATCCCGCAAGGAAGTTATCTCCCGCCCCTGTCGCATCGACTGCCTTGATCATATACGCCGGCAGTGAATAAGAGATTTCCTTGTTACGGAAGTAACATCCCTTGCCTCCGAGTTTGATAATTACATTTTTGACACCATACTGCAGGAATACTTCAGCCATTTCTTCCGGATCTTCTTTCCCGGTATAATAACGTGCTTCATCTTCGTTTGGTGTAATATACGTGATCATGGGCAGAGAAGTACGTATCTCTTCCAATGTACATGGACGTGAGTTCGGAAGTTTGGTATCCGCGAACACCGGGATATCCAGTTCATGTGCATAACGCAGAACTGCTTCTGTCACCGGAGGATCGTCAAAAGGTGCCCGGAATAAAGAACCCAAAATCAGCACTTTAGGACGCAGTGATTCATTCAGGTACTTTTCAGGATGGAAGTTATAAAAATGTGCCTGATTGGTAATAGACTGCCGGGTTCCGTCATCTTTGACAAACATTGTCGTCACCGGTGTAGGATGTTCAGAACGCCGGATCAGGGAGGTATCTGCCCCTGCTTCAGACAACCGGTGAAGCACCAGTTCTCCGGCTTCGTCCTGTCCGAGATTACAGAGGACAGCAGGCCTGTGTCCCAGTTTGGCAAGAGCCAGTGCTTCGTTAGCCGCTTCTCCACCTACATGAAGAGAACCGGAAACAGCCCTGTAACCGGAAGCGGAAACAGGGTTTGGATCAAGATTCTTAACAATAGAATCAATCAGTGCAACACCAATGCACAGAACTTCACATTCTTTAGTTTTCATCATTTTCAAGTATACAGGACAGTTTGCCCATAAGAAAGACCCTGCATGTATAAGCAAGGTCTGTATTGATAATCAAGCTTCTTTAACCAGTTCAAGACACAGCATAATCAGCCGTATTCAGAATTATCCTTCAATGAATTCAAAACCGTTAAACGGAGGAATCCCGTCATAGGAATGGATCGTACGCTGCCCTCTCAGTGCTTTCATCGTTTCTTTCGCAAGTGCCTCCTGTTCCAGTTCTCCGGGATAAACGAAGATATCCGCAATCCATCCGCAGCGTTCTCTGATTTGTTCACACAGATCGTCATAGATGACCAGTCCTCCGGTCAGCAGGATCCCGTCAACATTTCCTTTCAGTACTGCAGCCATGGCACCGATTTCCTTACAAATCTGATAGACCATGGATTTATATACAAGTTCTGCTTTTTTATCACCATTTTGTACCATCTCGTAAATTGTCTTGAAGTTACTTGTCCCGAAGAATGACACAAAGCCTCCGGATCTTGAGCACATCGTTCTTACTTCCTGTGTGCCGTGCTCATCGATATAATCCAGAAGTTTCAGTACCGGTACAGATCCGATTCTTGTCGGTGTAAACGCCCCGTCTCCGCCGCTGCCGACATTACCATCAATCATCCGTCCGTTCTGATGCGCATGTACGGTAATACCACCGTCAATATGGCACACGATCAGATTACATGTTTCATAATTCAGATCATGCAGTTCACAATGCTTTCGTGCAACCGCCTTCTGATTCAAAACATGTGCCTGCGCATTCCGGTATAATCCCTGGATTCCAGTCATCCTGGCTTCATCACAAAGCTCATCCACATTGGTCGGGTCCATTGTAAATGCCCTTTTATTTCCTTCCCTGCTCAATTCATAGGCCAGCATGACTCCCAGCTTTGCCGGATGTTCACTGCCGCCTTTCGCTTCCTTTGTGTCATTGTAAAGCAGGTCATTGATTTCAATTACTCCTGACTTCACCGGTACAGCACTTCCGCCTCTTCCTACAAACACATCAATATCATCCAGGGACAGCCCGTTCTTTTCAAGGAAACTGAGGATAACCTGTTTCCGGAAAGGAACCTGATCATTAACGTGAGGATATCTAAGAAGTTCCGGTGCGTCATGAAAGACACTCTCTTCAAACAGCACTTTTTCATCTTCATAAATACTTATCTTCGTTGATGTGGATCCTGGATTGATAATCAATAACTTCATACTTGCCTACCTCTGTCGGTTTGATTCATATCATTATAAACACAAATCATGTCATCGTTGAAGAAATACATCTTCTGAAGTAGTTAATATATGAATATCTGTTTTGGTAATGATAAAAACCGTCCGGCTATATCGGACGGTTTCCTGAACTTACAAATATGATGTTCGTTTAGATAGCAAGCAGGTCACTGTATACAGCCAGTGCGCCGTCTGTATCGTGAGCGAGTACTTTCTTTGCGAGTACCTTACCAAGTTGTACACCTTCCTGGTCAAAGCTGTTCACATTCCATACAAAGCCCTGGAACATAACCTTGTTTTCGAAGTGGGCAAGTAATGCGCCGAGGGAACGTGGTGTCAGCTGGTCACCGATAATAATGCTGGAAGGACGTCCGCCGTCAAACTTCTTGTTCAGATTTTCATCATCCTTACCGCAGGCAAATGCGACGATCTGTGCGGCAACATTTGCGCAGAGCTTCTGCTGACTTGTGCTGCCCTGGATATCCACATCACTGCCGATCTGGGACTGTCTGAATCCGACGAACTGCATCGGGACAATATTTTTACCCTGGTGGAGCAGCTGATAGAAAGAATGTTGTCCGTTGGTACCAGGTTCACCAAAGATGATCGGTCCGGTCGGATAGGATACCGGCTCACCGAAGCGGTTAACAGACTTACCGTTGGATTCCATATCCAGCTGCTGCAGATGTGCCGGGAAACGGCTCAAAGCCTGGGAATAAGGCAGAACAGCTGTAGTTTCATATCCAAGTACATTTCTCTCATAGACACCGATCAGCGCGTCCAGCATTGCTGCATTCTTCAGCACGTCCGGTTCTTTGGCAAGCTTATCTTCCTCGGCTGCACCGTTCAGGAATTCAGCAAACACTTCCGGCCCGAATGCCAGAGAGAGCACAGCTCCGCCGACTGCGGATGAAGAAGAATAACGGCCGCCGATATAGTCATCCATGAAGAACGCGTCAAGATAGCCTTCATTGCCTGCCAGCGGAGATGTCTCACTGGTCACAGCAATCATATGCTTTGCCGGATCCAGACCAGCCTGAACCAGCGCATTCTTGACGAAGGATTCATTTGTCAATGTTTCCAGAGTTGTACCGGATTTGGATACCAGAACAAACAGGGAGTGCGCAACATCGATATTGCCGAGTACACCTGCGGCATCATCCGGATCAACGTTGGAAATAAACGCAGCCTTCATCTTCAGTGTATTATTTCTCTTTGCCCAGTTTTCCAGAGCAATGTACATTGCGCGGGGGCCGAGATCACTTCCGCCGATACCGATTTGGACAACTGTGGTGAACTTTTCACCAGCAGCGTTTGTGATTTCGCCTGCATGAACCTTCTTTGCGAATTCAGCAATTCTTTCCTGCTGTTTTACATAGAATTCACGCTTGTTGACACCGTCCGCAACAACATCATTTCCGAGCTGTCCTCTGCACAGCTGATGCAGAACCAGACGTTTTTCCCCGGTGTTGATTACTTCACCGTTATACAGTGCAGCATACTTTTCCTGCAGCTGTGCTTCTTCAGCCAGTTTCTTCAAGGCTTCCAGAACTGTTTCATCTACAGCTTTAGCGGCATAATTATAAACCATACCCTCTGCCATCGGTGCGCAGTATGTCTTTGCACGCTGTGCTCCGCTTTCCCCGCTCATTACTTCGGGTAAGCATACCCTTCCGGCAGTTTCGAGCTCCTTAAAAGCAGAAAGCTCATTCAGATTTTTCCATTCAACCATTCTATTCCTCCTGTAATCTGACATACTAGTAGTCTGAATCATGAAATTCTCTTTTTTATTATTATACCGTAATCTGAGGGAAAACAGACAGTGCAGAAAGAAAACCTGTGTATTTTCACACAGGTTTCAAATCATAGTAATAACGTAAGTAAAGATACAAAGTACTCCGAAGAAGAATTCGTTCAGAGACCGGATCGTTACCTGGACATTGCCTCCTGTACAGCAACCGCAACCGCAACAGTCATACCGACCATCGGGTTGTTGCCTGCACCAAGGAAGCCCATCATCTCAACGTGTGCCGGAACAGAGGAAGAACCAGCGAACTGCGCATCCGAATGCATACGTCCCAGAGTATCTGTCATACCGTAGGAAGCAGGTCCTGCCGCCATGTTATCAGGATGCAGAGTACGCCCTGTACCGCCGCCGGAAGCAACCGAGAAATACTTCTTGCCGGCTTCCCAGCGTTCTTTCTTGTAAGTACCTGCGACCGGATGCTGGAAACGCGTAGGATTGGTGGAATTTCCGGTAATGGAAACATCCGCACCCTCATGCCACATGATCGCAACACCTTCGCGGACATCGTCCGCGCCATAGCAGTTTACTTTTGCACGGTCACCGCTGGAATAAGCAGTTCTGCTGACGACTGTCAGCGCGTGATCTTCCCTGACATCGGCAGAAAGATAATCATACTTGGTCTGGACATAGGTGAAACCGTTAATGCGGCTGATGATCATCGCTGCATCTTTGCCAAGACCGTTCAGGATAACACGGAGAGGTTTCTGACGAACCTTGTTCGCGTTCAGAGCAATCTTGATTGCGCCTTCAGCAGCAGCAAAGGACTCATGTCCCGCAAGGAAAGCGAAACATTCCGTTTCTTCATCAAGAAGCATCGCACCGAGATTGCCATGACCGATACCAACCTGTCTCTGATCTGCGACAGAACCAGGAATGCAGAACGCCTGCAGTCCTACACCGATCCACCTGGCAGCGTCAGAAGCTCTCACAGCGCCTTCCTTCATGGCAATTGCTGCTCCGAGTTCATACGCCCACTTGACATTTTCAAAACAGATCGGCTGTGTACTCTCAACGATACTGTAAGCATCCACACCCTTGCTGTTGGTAAAAGCCTTCACATCTTCAAAACTTTTGAAACCATACTTTTCAAGAACGGGCTGCAGCTGGGGCATACGTCCTGCATAATTTTCAAACAAAGCCATAACTGCACCTCCTTATTCTTTACGCGGATCGATCCACTTGACCGCTCCGTCTTCTTCTGTAAAGCGACCATACGTGCCCAGATTCTTCTCATAAGCTTCGTTCGGGGACATACCGTTCTTGATCGCATCCATCATCTTACCAAGACTGAGGAACTGATAACCGCAGACCTGGTCGTCCTTGTCAAGCGCCATCTTTACAACATAACCTTCGGTCATTTCAAGATAACGGGTTCCCTTTGCGGCAGTGCCATACATCGTACCTACCATGGATCTCAGACCCTTACCCAAATCCTCCAGACCGGCACCGACACGAAGTCCGTCCTCAGAGAAAGCAGACTGTGTACGGCCGTATACGATCTGCAGGAACAGTTCGCGCATAGCGGTATTGATTGCATCACATACCAGGTCAGTGTTCAGAGCTTCCAGAAGCGTCTTGCCGGGAAGAATCTCACTCGCCATGGCGGCGGAATGCGTCATGCCGGAGCACCCGATCGTCTCAACCAGTGCTTCCTGGATTATGCCATCCTTAACGTTCAGGCTCAGCTTGCAGGCTCCCTGCTGCGGAGCACACCAACCAATCCCATGTGTGTATCCGGAAATATCCTTGATCTCTTTTGCCTGGACCCATTTCCCCTCTTCGGGAATCGGAGCCGGGCCATGATCCGGACCTTTTGCGACACACGTCATCTCTTCAACTTCTTTTGTGTATTGCATATAGCATATCCTCCTTTAATTCAATATGGAATTCAGTAGTTTAATGTAACTCTACCATAACTCCCTCTGGTTTCCTACATTTACATTATTATCAGGATGAAATCCAACCGGAATTATACTCAGATATCACAGTCAAAGATTGCCTTCTTCGTGATCCTGTCCCCGTATTCTTTTTTCCACCGGATATGAGGCTCAGATTCAGCGTATGCGGGAAGTGCTTCCTTTTCCATCGTAATAATGATCATCAGATCAAAACGGTTGGCAATATCAGAATTAGAGACCCGGATATCCAGGGAATGGATCCCGGGAATTGCCAGTGTCTCCTTGAAAATATCCCGCACAGGTTCCACCAGTGCCTTTACATCTGTTCCTTCCGTAAACTTTACAATAATATAATGTTCCATCATATACGTTCTCTCCTTTCCCTATTCCGATTATAAGTTCGCTTAATAACATTCAATCAAGACCTGTGAACTGACATTCCCGGTCAGAGACTCTTTTGTCAATCTGACAGCTTCTCTTTACAAACTAAATATATCATACTTAAACCCTAAAAATAGCCGGATAAAACCGGGCAAAGCATTGGAAATCTTGTGATAATCATCAATATAGATTATTATTTTACCTGCAGAAACCTAATTGTATTTCTGCCAAAGAGTATGATCAACAGATGGAGCAAAAAGACAAATGAAAAAGACAATTAAAATGTTACTAACCTTGGCGATCGTTTTTTCCTCCGCTGCGTGCGCAGAGAAAAACACTCCCGAAACAACTAGTTCCGAGAAACCTGAAACCAGTTCTGAGGCTGAAACAAGCTCCGAACCGGAAACCAGTAAAGAACAGGAAAGTACTTCTTCCGACAATACTTCCGGTTATTTCGAATTTGATGATGACGGAACAACCGTCAGAGGTCTTACAGAAGAAGGAATGAAGCAGACTGTGCTGGTAGTTCCCGCCCAGACAAAGGCATTTATGGGATTCAGCTTTGACGAATGTGATGCCGAAGAAGTCAGTTTTGAAGCAGATCATGACTTGGAGATCGGTGATGTGTTCGGCGCAGATCCCAAACTGAAGAAAGTGACTCTTCCTGCAGAACTCTCCGTTATTCCGGATTCTGCTTTCAGCAATTGTGAAGCTCTTGAGTCCATCGTGATTCCTGTCGGTGTCACCAGGATCGAGGCATGGGCATTTAACTACTGTGAAAGCCTCAAAGAAGTCACTTTTGCCGGAACCAAATGCGAAGTTATAGGCGAATACGCATTCAGTGACTGCGCGCTTGAAGAAGTAGTACTTCCGGAAGGTCTCAAAACTATTGATGAGTCTGCGTTCAACTTCTGCGAGGAGCTCGTTTCCATCACATTCCCCTCAACGATTGAATCTATCGCAGGACATGTATGTAACGGTGACAGCCTCACTGAGCTTCATTTCGCCCCGGGTGTAGAAAACGTGACCATCGATCCGTTCGCCTTTATGACACGTACATCGGAGATTACCGTGTACATTGCGAAAGATTCATGGATGGATCAGAATCAGAGCAGCTGGAACGTTGGCTTCGGTGCTATCGCTTATGAATAAGCACTGTTATCCTCAGATATAAATACGTGAAAACTTTTAAATAATCATACCATTTATGGAAGAGAGGCGAAGGAATCCTTCGCCTTTTTGTGTGTATTACGTATCCGGGAAACGAAAAAGACCACGCGTCTGCGAAGTCTTCATCTTTATTCACTGATTTCAAATATTCTCGAAGGATAAAAGGTGTTACCCCTGTACGGGTTATGAAATGGCTTCCTGTCCCACAGTATACGACCATTTCCCGTCGGCATTCTTTTGAGCAGTACACTGACCAAAGTAATAAGCACCTAATCCGCTGCGCCACTTTTGCGCATCAAACGTTGTACGTTTCGGAGTTGAATCACCGTTTTCATTTGTCTTTATGGAGAAGAACAACCCATCTTCCCAATAGAGTTTATCTTTATCAATATAACCCTGTTCACAGAGTTCTTCCCATGTTCCCACAATGTATGGAAGATTATGCTTTGATGCAAATTCACTCATTACTGTTTCTTTTTCCATTTTAGTCAGGTGAGATAGTTCAGACAGATCAAGACCAATCTGAGATATTCCGTGATTCAACCCGGAATCAACATTCCATAAATCTTCCAGCACTTCCAGATATAACCCACAGACATCTGTTCGTATATTAACAAGCTGTGCATCAAATTCTGTATAGCCTGTAATGTCCGAATCTGAAACTTCTGCAATCACAAACCAGCCTGCCATATCATCCGTATATGTTTCTGGATTATTAGTCTGTACCACATTCAGGCAGAAAGTTGATTGTCCATAAGAAATGCCCTGAAGCGCATACCGGAAGGAGCCGCTGCTTGCTGCTACATATCCAATGACTATGGTATGATCAGCAAAGAAACTGTCATCATATGAAGCCGTAACATCATTGAAAGAAGGCACTTCATCATACCCTTGATCTAATGTCAGGATATCTTTGTAGCTTTCTATGAATTGGTCAAGATCTTTCATCGTGTCAAGTTTATAAACCGGGAGATGGCGCACGGAACTGATAAGCATTTTTTCTCCGTTAAGGCAATCGCGCATCATTTCTCCTTCGGTCCAGTTTGCATATGTAACCACTGTTTTTATTGTAGAGGCTGGCAGATCATTACTTCCGGTTTGAGCGTTCCCAAAGAGCATCTGCCTGATCCCGTCAATATATTCCCGTTGGCGTTTTTCTACTGAGCTCTGGTCCTCGTCTTTTTCCCGGATCCAAAAATCTGCGATATAACTGGAGACAGGATTTTGCCAGGGAATAATAAAGATTTCACTCTCATCAATATCATAAGTGGAAAGGATAGCCCTCATCTCTGCAATCGAGGCACCCTTCAAGTTCATCAATTCTTCCATCGTCTTTTCGCGGTTGGTTCCGGGAAGAACGCCGCAGGAATAACTGTCAGGCACGATCTGCCACACATAGACTTCTAAGCCTTTAAAAGTAGAAAGCCCAAAGTACTCAGGATATTTTTCTTTTAATGATGCCATGTCGGTCTCCGCCTCAATTGTGTTGGTTCCCGCACAGACTTTGCTAAGATAGTCAGCAAACCCTTCATCATCGATACGATAGTGGTGATCCCGATACATGATTCCGATATGGTTTCCTTCATCATCAAAACCGGCGATCATAAACTGTCCCGTTTGGGATGAAAATGCCGACAGGGAATAATAGGGTGTGAAACCACCGAGATCGTCATCCCGTCTCCCAATTTTCAGCACTGCCAAACGAGCCTGCAGTTCATCAAGCTCCTCTCTTGTCAAGTTTCTTGTTACCGGTTCATTCGGACGCAGATCGAGAGCTTTTACCGAAGTCAACTGTACGTTCTCAAATGATATATTTCTGCCGGAGAAAGGATCTGTCATCAGGCATACAGCAAGAATGATACAGGTGATAATAGCAAGCAGGATGATCCAGAATGCAGGCTTTTTATAGTTCAATACGCCCTTGACTCTTTCTTTCACCCCTACTTCACCAAAAGCAAGAGGACATGCTGCAATTCTTCTTCTCGGGAGACTGCAGTCCAGAAGCGCCTGTGAATATGCCGCTATATCGTCCTTATCCATATCACGGATAACTTTTTCATCACATGCCATTTCGATATCTCTGCATAGCAGTATATAGGCAACCCAGCACAGCGGATTGAACCAATAAACAGCAAGCAGTAAATACCCCAAAGGCTTCCACCAGTGATCATGGCGCTGTAAATGGGCGGTTTCATGACGAATCACAAGGTCGAGTGTCTCCCCGGTCATTGAAGACGGCACATAGATAACCGGTCTGAATACACCCAGGATAAACGGCGCTCCGACTTCATCACATGATAAAATACGCTCACTGACAGGCACACATACGGAAACCATTTTCTTAAGTTTTATGTAGCTGATAAGCGCATATGTCAGCATGATCACAATGCCGGAAATCCACACGATCGCTGCCACGGGAATAATGACCTGAAGCGGATTTATGCTGTCCGCAGGCGATGGCGTAAACGACCCTGCTATCACCGGGTTGATGAACTCATTGACAGCTGTGATTCCCGAATTGATGGCAGGCTCATGTTGTAATGAAATATTTACCGGGATAGTTTCACTGCTTGGAACCAAACTGAAAATACTCTCATACGAAAATGGGCAGACAAGCCGGATAGCGACAAGCCCCCACAGAAGGCATGGAATCCATTTCGGCGCTTTCTTCAGGAGCAGTCTTACCAGAACAACCGCCAGAATCAGCCAGCTTGCGGTAATGCTCATATTCACTATTTTGAGAAAAACAGAGCTCATGATCAACCCTCCTTCTTGAAAGCATCGATCATTTTCTGAATTTCATCGGCTTCTTTTGCCGATATGTTTTTCTTTGAGATAAATGCTGCAATGAATGCAGGAAGAGATCCCTTATAGGAATCTTCAATGATCTGTTCACTTTTAGCTGAATAGAATTCCTCACGAGAAACAAGAGACGTAACTATGCCCTCTTTGTTCTGAAGCAATCCTTTTTCGCACAGCTTCCGGAGAACCGTATAGGTCGTCGGTCTTTTCCAGCTCAGTTCCTTCTCGCATATTTTAGCCAGTTCGCCGGATGCAATCGGTTCATGTGCCCAAACGATATCCGCAAAACGTTCCTGTATAGCTCCAAGCTCAAAGTCTTTCATCGTTCTGACTCCTTTCTGCCTGTTTATCCGAATAAACTACGTTTTTAGTTTACTCGAGTAAACAGGCTGTGTCAAGTGGTTCAGTCTGGTTCATAGAAATGTAAAAAAGGCAGTAGGATTGTCCTGCCGCCAGACTATTATCAAATTGTTATCTTTGTTGATAACAAAAAACCTAAAATAGACCTAAAAAAAATAGGCCAAAATGAACTGGTCAAGCAAAAGTAGACAGATCAAAAAAAGCCCTAGAACCCCATTTCAGTTTTGAACTGAATTGGGGTTTTGTATTTAAGAGAATATGCCGGCCGGAAGTTGTTATAGTAATAAATATACGCCTCAATGTCCTGGCGGACATCTGTAGAATCCTTTAGATGGAAGTCGATGAACAGTTCTTCTTTGATCCAGCCGTTCAGAGATTCGTTTGCCGGATTGTCCGTAGGAGTTCCTGCTCGACTCATGGAGCGTTGGATGTTAAAATCTGATAAGAGGTCGTTATAGGCCTTGGAAGAATAGACTGATCCTTGATCCGTGTGCAGCGTAATCAAACCGTCAGGCTGTTCTTTTTTGATCCTCTCCAGGACCTGATTTAGACCGTCAAAATAAGACTGAATATCACCTTTGCGCATTCCCAGACCGTATCCGAGGATCTCTTTACTCCAGGCATCGAAGTATAATGTCAGTTCATAAATGATTCCACGGATATAAAACATCGTCATATCCGAAACGATAACTTCATATGGCCTGGATAAGTATCTCCAGCCATTCCATACCAGATTGTTGAACTTATAATTCTCTTCCTGCGGCTTCTTCCATTGGTAATGTTTCCCCTGAGATCTTATTCCTTCGTACTTACACAGACGATGGACATAGTTGTCTGTGTACATTACCCCGCATTTATTGCGTATATAGGCATTGATCCACCTGTAGCCGTGGGAAGGATGATCCTCATGTACTTCCTTTATCAGTTTCAGATCCGCCTGTCGGCTTAACTGTCTCTGACTCGGATCGAGCTTTCGCTTCTTCCACTTGTAGTAACCGGATCTGTTTAC